>JAGIAQ010000078.1:0-16850 GCA_017744795.1 Niabella sp.
GATTGTTGTAGTTTGTTTCATAGTCGTTGTTTTAGCGGGTGATATTGGAGAAAACGCTGAATTTGAAACGTATTATTTAACGTCCCTGTGTTCGCTGATTGCAAAAAACAATATCTACACCCGCTAAAACAACGACTATGAAACAAACTACAACAATCAGCCTTGACCATAATAAAGCCGTTGCTGCTTTAGAAGAGTTTACGGAGTGGTTTCCGCTTTCCGAAACCATAGAGAACCTAAGTATGTCTCTTACAAACTACACGGGTTTAAACGACAAAAACGAACTGGAATGCAGCGATAAGGTAGTAAACGATCAATGTTTTTTCCATACCAAATTAATTAACCTCATGGCCGCGCTGTACGGTGCAATAGAAGATCATCCAGCTATTAGCATTGAAGATAGACGGGACAAGCTTGTTCAGGCGTTGGAGAAAATAAAGGCCGCACGTGCCTAAACAGTCAGTTAACCACAAAGCGAAAGGCCGGGGCGTTGCTCCGGCTTTTATTTATCTTTAATAAGTTTATGAAAAATCTATTTACAATACCGGAAACAAAACCATTAGGGAAAGATAGTATTATGGCGTTAGCATTCCACGAAGCGGGGCATGCTGTTATACATTTCGCTTTTGGCATTCCGTTTCTACAAGCTTCAATAATCAAAAATGAAATTCAAAGGTCTTTGGGCCGGGTTACGCGCTTCATAGAACCGACCAACCCTGATTTTGTCGAAGATTGGCTAATGGAACACAATCCAGCGCTATTCGATAAATGGACGTTTGAGGTTAATAATAGTTATTGGTATTGCGGCTGTATGAGTGGTGTTATAGCTCAAAAAATGTATACTGGTGCCGAAGATTGGGAAGGTGCAGGGCATGATATGGAGGTTATGTTAGAGCATCAACCCGATGGATCACTTGACGAAACTTTACCGCTCAATGAGGCTTTGCAACCTTATGCTGATAAAACATTTAAGCTACTAACAGCCAACCTATCGTTACTGAAAAAAGTGGCAGCGGATTTGTACGAAAGTAAGGAGCTTGGTAAATCGTATTTTGATGCTATAGCTCAATCGGAGGCTGTTACGTCTTTTTTTTCTTTGCCTTAATCGTTGGTCCGGGCTTAAAACTCAATTGTTTGCCCGTTTATTATCATAACCTGTTTAACCTCGTCCTTTACGGTTGCATCTACTTTTGATTCCACTGCTTGCAGTTTGGGTAACGAATATTGCATTAGCTTCTCAATAAAAGCCAATTTGTCCTTTGGGTCCAGCTTGTCAAACACGCTTTGAACGTCCGGCCAATTCGCATCTAAAAACGCCTGGACCGAATCCCGCAAGTTGGCTGTTACCTTGTTGCTGGTGCCCTTTGCGCGCCCCCCAAATTTTTTTCCCGTTGTATTTGCCATAACTGTTTTAAACTACTTTGGTTTGACAATCAATGAAATTACAATACCAACTATCATGCGTTTACTGTTTATCCGCTTCGCATTCTTTAGCGTATTCTGCACTGGAAAACATCCAAAACCATTCACAAAATTGCGGCATGTCTTTGACTGTGATATAAATGCCGCCGCTTCTTTGTACACGGTCCCGTTCGGCTTTCTGCGCATCACTCATACGGTCTTTACCTACCTTCACCTCAATAGCCACGTGCCTACCAAAAAGGACGGCCGTAATATCGGCCGTCCCCCGGCGGGTCGTTCCCTTGGTCCACTTCATTTGGCCGTTAATCTTCCGCATGGTGCCAGTCGTATTGATCCGGTTTGCATAGTGGCCAAAATACTTAAGCCAATCCATGATACAATTTGTAAGGCCGTTGGCAGTCTTGTCGCTGTAACGTTTGGCGGGACATCCAAAATCCCTACACGCGGCATAGTTTTGTTTCATATACGTCTCGCGGGCTTGTTGTAACCTCTGTTTCCAGTTGCTAAAAATATCGTTCATTGTAAAATCGTTTATTGGTAATTGCAATCATCATTTCTAAAATCGTTTCTAACCAACGCAAGCGGGCCAAATTTCGCCTTTAACCGCTTGGGTGACACAAACCCTTTACCCATCACTTGTAACGTTTATTTGAGAATATAAAGCCGAAAGTTTTACTTCATTTCGGTAGCCGTTTTCGTTTATCGTTGTCGTATATCCCGTGCACACGTATGTATTACTTCGGTCCGGGTAGCGAACATCATTGTACGGACATTGCGCGAATATTTGCGGCTGCGGGTAAAGAAGGGTTGTAATTGTGCCGCGGAACCGGCGTTGCTTAATTTGGACCAGTGCATTATGGGCAAGTGTATTATACAAGTTCAAATCCGGCTGTCCGTTTTTTGTAACCGTCAAAAACTTCACTTCATACATTTTCCCCGACGTATTCCCCGCGGTTATACTGTCAATGGTGCCGTTTGCTCTTAAGAAATAAGCTTTAACATACAGATCGTTAAATATTGATCCGGACTGCTGAAGGTCCACCCGTGTAACGTTTCGGCTTGTATCATACGCAACCCGGTCCATCGTGAACGATGCAACGTTTGCATATAACTCCGTGCCGAACAACGTAATGTTAAAACCCAGTTCCTTCCTGAAGTATTCTAAAACCGAATAGGGAGTGGACATGGCAAATGTGATATTGACCAATTGTATGTCCGGCATTTGCTTTGGATTCATTAGCGTAATGTTCTCAGCGTCCGGAACCGTAGAATTAATTGTATTGTTCACAAAATCAACTACCTTTTGTACCAAATCTTTGAATGTTATTGATTTAAAAGACGACCCGACGGTTTGGGTAAACTTCCAGTGTTTTGCCGCTGGTCTTTTGTTTACTGGGACCAGTATGCGTTGCGTGCCAAAAATCCCCATCTTGAAAAAATACGAATAGTCCAGGCATTTAATTTTCATCGGCTGCCCCTCTACGAAATCATAAATAAACCCCTCAAAAAGGTCCTGTTCCGGATATTCGGTCCCTATATGCTCTGCTCCTTTTTCATCGATTAGGGAAGTAGTGTATTGCGCTTTGATAAACACACGATCACCCACTTTAAATAACTGGCGCGGGCTTCCCCACGGTAGTATTAATTTCTGTGAAGTAACGCTTTTGTCTACAGGCTGAATGTAGCAGTTCAGCGGAACAGTTATCTCACAACTGGACCCAAGCGTATGCCCGTCGTTTTCCACTTTTACCTCCGAAAAGGTTTTAAGCAAAAACGCGCCGCTTGCTGTGTATATTGCAACAGAGGTATGTCCGTCTAAATACATTTCTTTAATTTTTTTGAGTTAATAAACAGTATGCCCGTGGTGCGCGTTGTTCAAATAAGCCAGCGGGAATGCTTCCCAAGCCTATACATTCAATCGTTTCACAATGCCGCTGCACCGCGCTATCATTTTGCATCAATACTGCATGTTCAAGATTTTCCAAAGCGTTAATTAAGCGGTAGTGGTTGTATGCGGCATCTCCCGTACCGTGTGGCCGGTCCCAGGAGGCGGGGTAGTCGTATTGCTTGCGCTGGATGGTAGGAACTACCGGAACGTAAATATTGCGAAGGGCTTTATTCTTTGCTTCGATCTTCCTGCAATCGGTAACCACAACCCCGGCACGCTTTAACAGATCATAAGCCGTCGCCATGGTGTGTACTCCCTTGCTGCTGCTTATTGCGTTGCTGTATTTACTGTCAGCATCGGCATAGTCATATTTCGCACTGTGTTGACATAAGCCATGATAAGCCGCCCGGCCATCTTCCCCCATTGTATCGCCAAGGGCAAAAGCCAAAGCAAGATAGTCGCTATAGTCCGGGGCAATGTCCAATTTGCGGTCCTGCACTTCTTTTACCAGGTCATCCAGTGTGCGCATATCTGCCAATCGAATATTATTTGGCTTGGCTGGCCCATCAGGCATAGCCTGCAAGGCATTCTTAAACGTTTTACGGACCGGTATTTTCCATTGAGGCAAATATATGTCCGGTTCCGTTTCTCTGAAATATTGCCGCGTATGATAGCCAAAGAAACGCTTTCGGGAAATGTTCTTGCAGGAAAGATCAATATTCAATCCCAACTCTCCCAATTCGTATTCCAAAGATTCTGCAATAAGGTGGAAATCTTCATTGGACCGGGTAGGATTGATCCTGATAACAGCATACACCCCCGCCCCCCGGATGCTATCAGAAATAGCGGCAACGTATGGCAACGGCATAAGTATTTCAAACATCCGTTCCACAGACAAGCCAGGGTTATCCTGTGCATCGCAATCAACGATCATACACCTTGCATCCTCTGTAATAGCTTCGTTACAAAAGGACCCGGCAAACACACCCGGCACCAACACGGGAAAATGTGCTGTCTTGAACGCTTTTTGAGCCTTCATTTCAGCCTCTGTGCCGGTTGGCATGGATAGCATTTGTTTTACCTGGTCCTTTAGCTTAACACTTTGCATCATTTTCAGCAAAGGAGCATTACCGGCCGGGACCGAAACGTTTACATTTCGCGCCCAGGAAACAGTAATATTTTTAATGAAATCGTTCATTTTTTGCGTGTTTTTGGGGGTCAGTAGTAGGACCATCCTACTACATTTGCGCATCCTGAAACGCCCGAAACTTAGTACTGGTGCGGGTTTCGGGTCCTGTAGTAAGGTAGTAAGCATTTTGTTTCAAAATATTAGGTGTGTGTGTGTGTGTGTGCGTATGTATGTATTATATATGCTATTACTTACTACATTACTACATTACTACTATAACTCAATACTGGTGCGGTTTTCGGCTGTAGTAAGATGATTTTTTTGCTTACTACTTTGCTTACTACGTTACTACACAAATCAGGCTACGCTTTTGGTCTTATCTGCCATCCATGGGCCGGGTCTTTCCCTTTTACTCTTTTTGAAAAGTTGGAAAACCCGGCAGCACGCAACGCCCTTCCTATCATGTTTGATCGCAACCGTAAGGAGGTACCCGCTTGCAGTATTACCGCTACATCAGTGGCGGTCATAAACCCATCAGGGTCCGCTACAAACCATTTGGCTACCAACTCTACCTCTGTTTCTACTACTGCGTTTATCGCCGTGTACTGGTCCAGTAGCGCAATATCATTTGAGGTCAAATGCCAATCTTCCCCATCTTTAAACAGGTGGTACGCCTCCGCAAATAACTTGTCCTTGTCAATGGCATTGTAGGCCGCGTGGTCAATCGCTGTTATAGCAATGGGGACCAACCGCCTATTATTTTCCGGGTCGGTAACTACCTGCATTTCGTTGCTGGTCCCGCAAAGGGATGCCAGCCGCTTAACAGTCTGTGTGCTGCGTGCATATGGGGCGCGGAAACTAAACTTATTGGCAGATATAAACCTGCGAAGTTCGGCGGCATCTTTGCGCCGGGTCATGTGGTCAACTTCATCGATCATCATAACCAGGCTCTTAGCAGCTAATGCTTCATCATCCTTTCCTGCATCCAATTTACTTTCAGCATAATAGCCCCGGAGCTTATCAGGCAATAAACGCCGCCAAAACTCCGTTTTACCGCACCCTTTCGGACCGCAAAGAATAACAAACAATGCGTTATAATAGTCACCGTAAATACCGGCGACAACGCCTATCAGCCACTTGCGGATAAATAGCCGGGCAACCGCTTTGGGCATTCCTTGCGCCGGGTCCAGATGGAGGCTGTCTGTGAGCGCATCAATGTAGCCTTTAGGCGGGTCCTGTTTATCGCATTCGTGGAAATAATCATCAATAGGGTTATAGCACTGAATGTGATCACTATTTATAAACAACTGCCACTCGTATACCTTGGCTTTGCACCCTTCACCGGTTAACTCAATGTACAAACTGTTTAAACGTTGTTCCGTTGCGGCTTCGCCGTTTAACTCGACCTCCCTGGTTACATCGTTGCGGCGTATGGTACAACCCAATAGCCCCAGCCCATCAATGATAGCTGCATATGGGTTTAATGAAGTACCTTTGGCTTGCTTTACGCCGTTAGGTTTACTTACCGCTGTCTGTGTGTTCTTACTCATACTTCAGCGGTTTTTTATTTGTGACCAATTACCGGTTTTACGGCTAACATCACCTCTTTGTATTTGAAAAAGGTCCGGGTTCCTATCTTATGGCGGGTCAAGATGCCAGCGTTTGCCCAGGCGTGGACCGTTGGCAAACTAACTTCAAACAGTTCCGCTACTTTGGCCGCTGTAATAAATTCCGGATGGTCCGGGTTTGGCGGCTGTGAAGCTAATAGCTTGGCTGCTACGGCATCGGCAATGCTATCAATCAGTTTGGCCGGTTCAATAGGGGTTAGTACTACGTTGTTCATTTTGAACCTCCTTTTTTTGCAGGGGTAGACAAAAGCCATGCTTCCAGCTTTTCTCTTTCGAAAAAAACAGACTTGCCATTTGGCCTGCTTGCCGGTATGGTTCCCTCTGATATAAGTTTTAGCATGTGTCTACGGCTGTACCCGGTATAACTGGTAGCTTCAGCCAACGTCATTATCTTTTTTTCCATGGTGGATTATTTTGGGCGCTTAAACGTTTAATCTGCGTTTACTGAAGCAAGTAACACATTTATGCTAACAATATTAGCAATGTTGCGTATAGTGTACGTTTTCCCACTCTTTGTGGTGTATATAGTCGCAATGGACCGGCGTAATCTTGTATAGGGGGAATATTGCGGTTAGCGGTGTTTGCTGGTAATGCTTACGCTCTTACTCTCTGATGGTTAGCAATTATTTTGGCATGTTCTTCTTTGGTCAGCTTCAGGTATTTTAAAAATGCACTTTCGGACCTATGGCCGGTTACAGACATTATGGAAATGGTCTGCACCCCGTCAATATATGCGTTTGTTGCATAGCTTCTACGCCCTGTATGGGAACTAACAAGATCGTATTTCGGTTGTTGAACTATGATACGTTTGCCGCCTCTTACCTCACTGTATTGAACAGTATCAGTTATACCCGCCTCCTTAGCCACGTCTTTTGCGTACTGGTTAAATTTCTGATTTGACATAATGCCAGGGAATTTGCCGCCATTCTTATCCAGTATTGTTTGCAATGCCGCCGTAATTGGTATAAAAGCCTTGCCGCCGGTCTTTTCCTGAAACAATTCAATGTTTCCATTTTTCACCAATGCTTTATTTAACTGCTTCCAATCGCTGAAGCGCAAACCGGTATAACATCCAATCAGTAAATTATCACGTACCTTGTCCAGTGTGCCGGTCAACTTCGCCTTTTCCAGTTTGGTAATGTCTCCACGGTTTAAGTAAATAGCAAATGCTTCTTGCGGTTTTGCGCTCGCTGCTTTGCCGGTGTACGCTTGCGGCATCTTCACACCCCGGCTTTCAGCATCCCTAAGCATTGTTTTAAATACTGTTAAATGCTTTCCAATGGTGTTTTGATTATATCCCTTATCCTCAATCATAAAGGCCCGCAACTGCTTAAAAAAAGCATCGTCAAGCCCTTCAAAAGACAGTTTACCGCCCGTGTGTTTCGCTGCATACTGCAAAAGGAGTGCCTTTGTGCCGTTATACTTGGCAATGGTCCGGGTGGATAACTTCAGGCCCGTATCGGGGTCAATTTTCTTTGGCGCTTCAGCAATAAAGAAATCTATAAACCCCCAAAAATCGGAATATGGTCGTTTTTTACGCCCGGTTTCGTAATCCAACACTTGTTTTAATTCATCCGGGGTTATTGCATTGTTGGTGTTATCCAGTTCCGCAAAAAGCCGCTTTGTTGTCAGCTCCAAAGTAGAAAGACTGTTATTTATTTGTGCGTGGTTTGGTTCAGCCAATACCCGGCGCACCTGTTGCGCTTTGCTATCCCAATGTTTGGGGGTCACGTTATTTTTTGTAGGGTAAACCAGTCTATTGTTATCCCAGCGGGCAACCATGTAAACCGGTACGGCCTTACTACCTTCCGTTGTCCTGATATTAAAGTTTATGCGCAACATACCACAAATATACTACGTTGTCGGTTTTGTTGTCATTTTTTCTTTACTTACATCAATTTAATTTAACTATCACTACACCGACAATCGGCCTGTAACCCAGTATTGGCAATAGTTTCAGGCAACGCCCGTATTAAATGGAATTAAGCGGAATTAAGCACGTTTAGTTCTGTCGAGGCTACTAAATTGATGAAAAATCAATCATTACCAGAAATAAACAGACAGATTTCGGGTAACATAATCTCCCTCTCAATATTCGTTCCTTCGTATTAAACCTGCTCTTAAAGACCCTTACAAAAGAAGGGCCCGAACGCGCAACAAAACAGTTGCAGTGCTTTTATATATTTTGGAGGGACTCTTTCCCGGATTATTTGGAATATACTACTCTGAACGTGGCACTGTTGGCCAAAGAGTTGACCAGATTATACGAAAAATATAACTTAAAAGAAATTGCGTCTGTTGATGTGCCCAGTAAAGTATTCTGCGCATCTACCGCAGCCTGGTTGTTGCTTAAAACATTATAAAATACAAAAGTTCTGTTCACTGTTACTTGCGTGTAGTTTTTTCCACCAACAGTAACAGAAGTGCTGGTTACCTGGCCCGGAGCCGCATCATTTAAATTCTGAGGAACCCAATCATGCGCATACCCATTTTTGGATGCAAGCGCATCGAAATGCAATCCATTCAGATACGACTTTGAAAAATCTTCCTGTAAGATAATTGCCCAGGACATTGAGTATTCCTGTGGATCCAGCTGGGCAATAACATTTTCGTTAAAGTTCAAAAAAAGTGTATCCATATTCACACGGGTCACCACACTTTGTGCCGGCGTGGCATCATACTTAATAGCATATGTCTTTGCAGGATCAATCTGGGCAACGCTTTGTGAGTTTTTTGAACAGTTGGCAAAAAGGAGCACAATGAGTAGAGGGAATACTAATCTTTTCATGTTTAAGCAGATTGGGCTCCCAAAGCTAATGAAAATATTCAATCTTAAATTGATTAAATTTTCGTCAATAAAAATACCCCTCAATCAACGCCGGCTACGAAGCCCCGTTGCCTCCCTCCCGAAACAGTATTAACGAATAGCCGGCACCTCTAATTCCAGGGTATAAATATACTTTTCAGCTAAATGCTTTTTTTCCCGCTGCTTTTGTATCTTCGCCGCTATGCCCGTCCGGATGGTTGCTGATCATTTGCAGGGCACTGAAGCTTAATGAATTGTAGAATCTTTTCTGAAAAGAAAAACAAAAAAAACTAAATGGATCCTTTAATAATTATTTACGTCGTGGTGGCCCTGATCGCGGGTCTTATAGCAGGCAAACTCGTTTTTGCAAAAAACACACAACAAAAGATCGATGAGGCGGAGGGAAACGCTAAAAACATCCTTAAAGAGGCAGAACTGAAGGCTGAAACGATCCGGAAAGAGAAAGAACTGGAAGCAAAAGAACGCTTTGTATCCTTAAAAGCAGCACATGAAAAAGAAGTGAACGAGCGGAACCGCAAAATATCAGACTCTGAGAATCGCATTAAACAGAAAGAACAGTCACTGAGCCAGAAAGAGGCAAATGCCGATAAACAGGTCAAAGAAAATGATGCAATTAAAGAGAACCTGAACCGGCAGATCGAACTGGTAACAAAAAAGCGGACGGAACTGGAAAAACATCAGGAAGAGCATATTCGTCGACTGGAAAAAATCGCAGGCTTATCAGCTGAGGAAGCCAAAACCCAATTGATAGAAAGCCTGAAAAATGAGGCACAAACACAGGCGATCGGTATCCAGCAGGAAATTATTGACGAAGCCAAACAAAAAGCAAATAAAGAAGCCCGTAAAATTATCATTCAAACGATCCAGCGGACCGCTGCGGAACAGGCTATTGAAAACTCCATCACCGTTTTCAACCTTGAAAGTGATGAAGTAAAAGGTCAGATCATTGGTCGTGAAGGACGTAATATCCGTGCCCTGGAAGCCGCTACCGGTGTGGATCTGATTGTGGATGATACGCCTGAGGCCATCCTCCTCTCCTGCTTTGATCCGTTGCGCCGGGAAATAGCACGGTTAAGTTTGCAGCGCCTGGTTACCGATGGGCGTATTCACCCCGCACGTATTGAAGAAGTAGTGGAAAAAACCCGCAAGCAGATCGAAGAGCAGGTAATGGAAATCGGCGAACGTACCGTGATCGACCTGGGCATTCACGGGCTGCATAAAGAATTGGTACGGATGGTAGGCCGCATGCGGTACCGCTCCTCTTACGGACAGAACCTGCTGATGCACAGCCGCGAAACGGCCAATTTGTGCGGGATCATGGCGGCGGAGTTAGGGCTCAACCCCAAACTGGCCAAACGTGCCGGTCTCTTGCACGACATTGGTAAAGTGCCAGACGAAGAATCCGAATTGAGCCACGCTCTGCTGGGCGCCAAGCTGGCCGAAAAATACGGTGAGAACCCCGCCGTGGTGAACGCCATTGCGGCGCACCACGACGAAACAGAAATGCAGTACGTTATTTCCCCCATTGTTCAGGCCTGTGACGCCATCAGCGGCGCGCGACCTGGTGCGCGCAGGGAGATCATGCAGCAATACCTCCAGCGGATCAAAGACCTGGAAAACCTTGCCACCAGCTACCCTGGCGTTGAAAAGGCTTATGCCATCCAGGCGGGACGTGAATTGCGCGTTATTGTGGAATCAGACAAAGTGAGCGACCAGGACAGCGATAAATTGTCTTTTGAGATCGCCCAGAAAATACAAACCGAAATGACCTTCCCGGGCCAGATCAAAGTAACCGTGATCCGTGAAAAACGGGCGGTGAACGTGGCCCGGTAGTTCATAGTTTGTAGTTCATGGTTCATGGTGTCCTAGACTATGAACCATGAACTATGAGCCAATTGCCTTCTGAACTTCGTACCTTTGCGGCTCTTTTATGAGAAAGCAGCGATTTATCCGTTTATTGATATTGGGTTTACTTTCGGCTATTGGCCCCTTTTCTATTGATATGTACCTGCCGGGATTCCCGGATATTGCAAAAGACCTGCATACCAATGTGAGCCGCGTGGCACTGACCCTGTCAGGCTTTTTCATTGGCATCGCCCTTGGTCAGCTTCTATACGGACCTCTTTTAGATAAATACGGGCGCAAAAAACCGATGTACATTGGCATGGCGCTATACATCCTCACTTCTTTCAGCGCCCCTTTCGTAAATACCGTGGGAATGCTGATCGCCCTGCGCTTTCTACAGGCAATCGGGGGATGTGTGGGCATGGTGGCCTCCCGCGCCATGGTCCGCGATCTGTTTGATGTAACGGAAAGTGCCAAGGTTTTTTCACTGCTGATGCTGGTAGTGGGCGTTTCTCCCATTATTGCCCCAACTGTCGGCGGCTACCTTTCGGCTGCTTTTGGCTGGCCTTCCATTTTCATTGTATTGGGAAGCATCGGGGCTTTGATCCTCCTGATGGTAATTATCTGGCTTCCTGAATCGAAAAAACCCGACCCGCACTACTCCCTGCGTCCCAGGGCCATCCTGGCCAAGTTCGGCGCCGTTCTGCAGGACCGCATTTTTCTGGTATATACTTTTACGGGAGCCTTTACAGCGGCTGGCTTATATGCTTATATCTCAGGGTCACCGCACGTATTTATGGAGATCTTTGGAGTAAGCGAAAAAGTGTACGGCTGGATCTTCGCCATTATCGCTGCAGGCCTGATCATTGCTACCCAGATCAATGCGCAAATACTGAGAAAGGTGTCCAGCAACTATATTATCCCCAGGGCCGTAAGCTTCCAGGTGCTGGCCGGCGCCCTGCTGTTCGCCGGATTTTGTTTTAGCTGGCTGGGGCTCTATGGCAGCATTGTCCTTTGCTGTATGTTCCTTGCCTGCCAGGGTTTTACCTTTCCCAATGCCTCAGCACTGGCCATTGCGCCTTTTAAAAACGATGCGGGCAGCGCCTCGGCTTTGCTGGGTTTTATTCAAATGGCGGTAGGTGCGTCCGTAACCGCGGTTATGAGCCTGTTTCACTCCACCAGCGCCGTTCCCATGGGCGGGGTGATGGCCCTGTGCGCCGTTATAGCGATAATTATCTTGCAGCTGGGCGGCGCAGCAATAAAAAATCAATCGTTGCTTATTAATAACCAATAAGTTAAAAACAGAACATTGTAATATCTGCTGCAGCGAAAGATAATAGTTCTTTTTTTTGGAAAATAGTTCCTTCCGCATTACCTTTGCATTCCTAAAATTTTGAGTTATGAGCAGCGCTATAGATTTTGTACATGAACAACTGACTCCGAAAAAGTCGTTCCCTGCCTTTAAAGCTGGCGATAATATTACTGTTAACTATAAAATTATCGAAGGTAATAAAGAAAGGATCCAGTCTTTTAAAGGAGATGTAATTAAAAAACAAGGAAACGGCAGCACTGCTACTTTCACTGTTCGTAAAATCTCTGACGGTATTGGTGTAGAAAGATTATTCCCTTTTACTTCTCCCAATATTGATTCTATTGTATTAAATAAAGTGGGACAAGTACGCCGTGCGAAACTGTTCTACCAGAGAGAGCGTTTTGGTAAAAGCGCCCGCATCCGTGAAAAACGTATGGCCGTTGCAGCTGCAGCGCCTGCAAAAGCAAAAGCATAATTTCTATTCAAGAGCTTTATACGAGTCCCGTCCCGAAATTTCGGGACGGGATTTTTTGTTTTGTGACTGTATCAAAAGCAGCAAGCGAATCAGTGCCGGGAATGCAGCAGCCCATTGTTTTCAATTACCTTTGACTTACCGCCCCACCGGTTTCCCGGCCGGTATTCCTTTTGAGAAAACAGCTGCATTTCAATAGTTCAGACGCCACTTTATAAAAAATAAGAAAACCTGAAAAAAATAGCATTTTTTAAAACAAAAACCCTTTTCAGCTGTATTATTTTTAGGAATTCTTTAATCTTTTATTTAACTGTTGTGATTGCAATACAATCACTATATTTGAACATTAATTTTTAATTATCATGGCAAATTTTCAACTGTTGGGTGCTTTGGGTACTAATGAGATCATTATCATTATGGTTATCGTGTTGTTGTTATTCGGAGGTAAAAAGATCCCTGAATTAATGAAAGGTTTAGGAAAAGGGGTGCGCGAATTCAATGACGCAAAGGATAATGTAAAAAGAGAGATCGAAGAGAGCGCCAATCAGGTTACTTCTGAACCTAAAAGTGCGGCAACTTCTTCTACTCACGAATAAGACCCATCGTTAAATATCACTATCTGACTACAAAAGCTTTTTTCTTTTGCGGGATTTTATTTCTATTTCCGACTATCACGACCGGTTAAAAAAAGGCGCTACCACCTGTAAAGCAACTGTGGAAGCCTATCTGAAGAAAATTGAGGCCACCAAACACCTCAATGCCTTCATAGAAGTTTACGAGCAGGAAGCCCTGAGAAGGGCTGAGGAATTAGATCTTCTTTCCGCTCCTGCAGGCAAATTGCACGGCGTGGTACTCTCCGTAAAAGACGTTATCAGTCACGAAGGACATGGATTAACAGCTGCTTCAAAAATACTCTCGGGCTTTACGGCTATTTTTTCTGCAACAGCGGTGGAACGGCTGCTCGCCGAAGGTGCGATCATCATCGGTCGCGTTAACTGCGATGAGTTTGCCATGGGATCTTCCAATGAAAATTCCGTTTATGGGGCAGCACTCAATGCCGCAGATACAACACGTATTCCGGGCGGATCATCCGGCGGATCGGCTGTGTCAGTGCAGGCAGGCCTGTGCATGGCATCCCTGGGCAGTGATACGGGCGGCTCCGTACGGCAGCCGGCAGATTTTTGCGGTATTATAGGCCTGAAGCCTACTTATGGCAGGGTCTCCCGCTATGGGCTGATCGCCTACGCTTCTTCCTTTGACCAGATTGGTATTTTTGCTACCAGTATTCCCGACACCGCGCTGATCCTGGAAGTGATTGCCGGAGCTGATGCGTTCGACAGCACCGTTTCGCAGCAACCGGTACCCTCTTATGCGGCGAAACTAACATCCGGCAAAAAATATAAAATCGCTTATTTCCCTGAAGCGCTGGAGCACGAAAGTCTTGACCCTGAAATAAGCGCTGCTCTTAAACAGCAGCTGGCTGACTGGACTGCAGAGGGGCATGAAGTGCAGCCCGTGCATTTCGACCTGCTGGATTATATTGTGCCCACCTATTATGTTTTAACAACGGCCGAAGCCTCCTCCAATCTTTCCCGCTACGATGGAGTAAAATACGGCTATCGCTCACCGGCTACCGGTCTGGAGCTGGATGATTTTTATAAAAAGAACCGTTCTGAGGGTTTTGGAAAAGAGGTAAAGCGGCGTATTCTCCTTGGAAATTTTGTGCTTAGCTCTGGTTATTACGACGCTTATTTCACGCAGGCACAAAAAGTAAGGAAGATTTTAACAAATCGTTTACACCTGATTTTCAGAGACTTTGATTTCATTTGCTTGCCTACTGCCCCCTCCGTCGCCTTTAAAATCGGCGAAAAATCGACCGACCCGATAGCCATGTATATTGCTGATATATATACTGTTATGGCAAATCTGGCTGGTATTCCCGCTATCTCGATCCCTAAATTTCTTCATTCTGCCGAAAAGCTGCCTTTTGGGGTTCAGCTTATGGCCGCTCCCTTTAATGAATTATCTTTGCTGTCTTTCTGTAACAATAATCTGGATAAATAATCGTTTTATTTAATCCATGGCCGGCTGCTTTTTTAAGAAACTCCGGAGGTTGTTATTAAAACACGACAGGTATAATGATAAAAAACAAGTGGCCCTTGTGGGTAAAAGGAGCGTTGGCGCTGGCAGCTGCCCACCTGTGCGCAGGAGCGCAGGCACAGCTAAGCCCGATTACCGAAACGGCCGCTACACCCGCTGCTACTGCAGCACCCCAATTGGCAAAAGCGGATCCCAAAGCAGGGTTTAAAGACCTTTTTGAAAATGCCGATGCAAAAAGCGCCACATTTAAAGGCATTAAAACCGAGCATTTAAATCCCAAAGCGGTAAGTTTTGTAAAAGAATATGTTGAAAAAAATGCACGAGAGCTCAACAACCTGAAGTCCTGGGGACGCCCCTATTTTGACATGATGGACGACGTGCTTTCGCAGAACGGTATCCCCAAAGAACTCAAATACCTGGCAGTAATAGAATCACATTTAAGAGCCAACCTGGTTTCCTGGGCAGGCGCGGTGGGCCCCTGGCAATTTATGCCGGAAACCGCCCGTACTCTGGGGTTAACCGTAACCCGCGGGCATGATGAAAGAACCGATTACCTGAAAAGCACCAAGGCCGCAAGTAAATACCTGAACCATCTGTATAGTCTTTATAAAGACTGGCTGTTGGTGGTTGCAGCCTACAACTGCGGACCCGGGCGCGTGAATTCAGCTATTAATAAAGCCGGCAGCAATGATTTCTGGGACCTTCAGTATTACTTACCTGCAGAAAGCCGGAACCATGTAAAAAAATTCATTGCCACTCATTATATTATGGAGGGCCAGGGCGGTGTAACAACCGTTTCGAGGGAGCAAGCCCTGGCGATGATGAAAACCGTTAAAGATGATGCCACCCAGCTGAATGTAAAAGTGCAAACGATCAGCGGTCGCTATAATTCAAAAGCTATTGCAAAATACCTTTCTATGGATGTTGCCGATTTCAGCAAGCTCAATCCCAGTATGGACAAGGTGTTAGCATCTAACAGTACCTACCAGTTAAAACTTCCGGAGGACAAAATGCAGGAGTTTCTTTCCAAAAAGAACGAAATGTTGAATGAGTCCATTCAAATGCTCATCAACCCCGAATACCGGTAATTAAGAAAAACGATTCACATATACCCCGCTGCGAAGTGGGGTTTTTTATTGCACCTCAGAAAAACATTAACAAAATATAGCAGCGGAATTTTATATTTTACAGCCCCTTAATAACACTGCATGATTGCAATTTCCGGCCTGATAAAGAAGTATAACCAGCAGTTGATACTGGATATTCCTTCCTGTAATTTAGAAAAAGGCATCTATTGGATAAAAGGCGCAAACGGCTCCGGCAAGACCACTTTTTTGAAAACACTAGCGGGTATGATCCCTTTTGAAGGAACCATTACCATTGATGCCATCCCCCAAAAGCAAGATCCGGTCACTTACCGGAAACAGTTAAGCTGGGCAGCAGCAGAGCCTTTATTCCCTGCTTTTTTAACAGGCACCGATCTCATCCGGTTCTATCAGCAAATCAGAAATGCCGGCAACGAAGAAATCACGTCACTGGTGCGCCTTTTTGATTGCGCCGCATATATGGAGAATAAAACAGCAACCTATTCTGCGGGAATGCTGAAAAAACTCTCCCTTCTATTAGCTTTTACCGGCGCAACAAAAGTAATTTTACTGGATGAGCCTTTTATTACCCTGGACGCAGCCACATGTAAAGCATTAGGCGCTTATATCAATGACCGCCACAGGAGCACCGGGGCCTCTTTTCTTCTAAGTTCTCACCAGAACCCGCACGAGTTCCTAACGAATGGCACAGAGCTTTTAATTCAAAACCAGACGCTGCAGTACACATGATAGCCCGGGTCCTTTATAAATCCTTTATCAGGCCTTTTTATAAAGAAAATGCCGGCACGTTTGTATTTGTATTTACGATGTTCTTCTTTATCGTAGGTACTGTTGATGGCGCCGGTCTTTTCCGGTATCATTATGGTTTAATCAGGGCTATATTAAGCAGTAATATATTTCTGTTTGCGGCTCTTTTGCTATGGACATTTTATTCAAGAAAAAGTGCTGTATTTATTGCACACCAGTTGCGCCAACCCTCCTATCAATTTATGACGCTCCTGAAAAGCCTCCCGCCCGGCAAACAATACCGGCTTTTCTTTGCCGTTGATTTTATATTATTACTACCTGCCACATTTTATATTGCCCTCGTTATCACAGAAGGCATTTATCTGCATTTTATC
>JAGIAQ010000078.1:16860-18796 GCA_017744795.1 Niabella sp.
CAAGTATCATCCTTGTTTTCCAGCTGGCTATGCTTCTGACCCTTCCGGCTTGGCATGTGTGGCTTTTAAATCACCCGGAGCGAAAGCAAATCCGGCTGAAAAATGGCATTTTCAGGAAGATACAGCATGCCGCGTTTTATCCGTTTATTCTCGTCAGGGCTGGTTTTACAACACAGAAAATTGCCTGGGCGGGCATTAAGCTATACACTTGCGCTTGTTTATATTTTATAACGGTAAACAATTCTCCCACTCCCGATAGCCTGCGTTTTACTTTTTTATTTTTCAGTTTTGGAGTACTGGCCAATGGTGTGTTCGTGAATCGGGTACGCATTTATGAAGAGCAGTATCTTTCTTTTTACAGAACATTGCCGGTGCCCGCTCCCCGGCGGTTTATCCAGTATGCATGCTTCAGTCTGTTCCTGGTACTTCCGGAAATCCTGCTACTTTGCCTGGTGGCGCCTAAAGGCCTGGGTTATTTAAATATGCTATCACTCGGGCTCTATGCCTTTACAACTGTATTATTGCTGATTGGTCTTAGCTTTTTAAGGCTGATGCCGCTGAAACATTTTGTAAAAATATTGCTGGTGCTTTTTTTTGCAGGGTATTTTATTATGATGCTCAGCAATCTTATTTTTATCAGCCTTTTGTTTGTATTGGCAGGCATTACGCTATTCTGGCGCACGTATTATCAATTCGAAACATAATATATCGTGAGGATAGGCGGTGTATTTGCATCAAGACAGGCAACACGCTGTTTTATTCATTAATTGCCCGAATGAGCAATAGCCTGTTTAAATGTTAACAATGGCTTTTCGTTGTACGCATCAACAATCATTTCAGATTGAAACCAGGTATAAGCCGGGCCTCCGGGCAACTTGTTATAATTAGAATTAAGAAAATCACGTTTTGATTGTCCTGCCGGAACCGGGCTGGGGATATGGGCTATCAATCCTTTAAATACAGAGAGCTCAAAATTCATGAATGAAGAATCCTGTTCCCTCCAAAATGCCGTAACAATGCGGTTGGCGGCCATCTCTTCATCGTAGGGCAACGCTGTTTGATGTTGGCAGGCTCTCCACCAATGCCCGAGCTCGTGAATAAAGATCCATTGATGTACCCCTTTCTCAAAAATATCTTCGGGCATTGCCCCCTGCCCCATTTGACGGGCGAGCGATTCAAAGCGACCTTTTGCCTCAGCCGGAAGCGTTTTCCAGTCTGCCGTATGCAATACATTTTCTGCTCGATCGTAATTGCCGAAAGAACGAGGGTTGTCCAAAACAATTTTAGGTGGCGGCAAACCCGGATTAAACCCAAAAGATTTTATCTCGCTGATAAACTTGTCCCGCAACGCGACCAGCTTTTGCGAAGTCGTATCATTCAATTGCGCATTCAAAACTCCGGGAAAAAATATAAAGATTCCCAACCATGCAATCAGGATTTCACAGTGCATTCGTTTCATTTCAATAGTATTAACCGATTGTTATGAATAAGGTGATGATCATCGCAACACAAACTCAAAGCTACCGCAGCTGCTTCAAACAATTAAAACGGGTGGACTATGCGTAGTTATAGAATGCATCATTAATCCTTTATTTATTCAGCCATATAAAGATAAAAAAAATAGAGATAGAACAAAAAATACGGTCTGTTTACGGATTATGACAGTTAGCTATACTATTTCACACAATCCCAATAGCAATCCTATCGGGACAAAGATGCAACGGTGCAGGGAATACCATTGTTCCATTGAATCTGTGGGCATACATTTCCCCGCTCATTAAAAAACTGATAGTAGCGCTGACGCTAAAGGGAGTGACACAAGGAAGCCGATAGAAGTACTGAAGCTGGCAACATAACAGCAACACTGCCGACTTTTATATTTAATAATTAACCGCTATCATTATTACTAAAATAGTCGTAACCCTTTGATAATTGT
>JAGIAQ010000079.1 GCA_017744795.1 Niabella sp.
CCGTCATATATATGAAACTGTTTTATTAAAGAAGAGCTAAGGCAGTACAACAAAGCGTTTTACATTTTTTTTCATATGGCAAGCAATCGTTAGAGGTCGGTCTGTTTCTACAGAAAGACCCTTTTTTTTTAACTGTGTCAGTAATTTTCGCCAGAGAGAATAATTGGTTACCGATCATCCAGTACGCTAAATAAAAAAAGCAACCGTCAGAGGCAATCAAACGCAGAGGTCATTTATGATCAATAAACTTGATACGGTTAATAAAAAGTTAATTGATTTCGAGCAACTAAAATAGCTCTATTTTTTAACAGGGGGTTATTTTATATGAAGATTTTTTTAACTTTTTGATTTTCTCCAGTAATTTTTGATTTAATTATACAATTTTCAAAAAAATAAACGGCTTGGGCATAATTATTCTTCCGCCGTGTATTGCAGACACAGCCTGCATTTCGTCCTTTTTTTGCTGGATTGAAAGTGATAGAACCTTCAATAGTTTGTGTTTGCAGGAGGCTTTGGGGGTAGTAACTTTGTGTAACAAATGAGGCGATAGGGTAAAAGTGAGAAAAAAGCTGTAGGCAGCAAAAAGTTGAGTTTTTTAAGTTTTTTCATATGGCAAGCAATCGTTAGAGGTCAGTCCGTTTCTACGGAAGGACCTTTTTTGTATTGATTATCAACAAATAAAAAAGCGAACTCCAAGGGAAATTCGCTGATTCATTTAAGGCAAGGTCAAATCGCAGAGGTCATTAAAATGCGTTGATCACGGTTAATTTAACACTAATATAGGCTTTATATTATTAAACTGTTAAACTCACCACCAATATTTTTGTTTTTTTAATTTTCGGCTGTTTTTATTAATATTTTTTCAATGCTGAACGTTCAGCAACAAGCGTATTTTTTGTTGGCGGCATCCTTTGGTCCTTTTTCCTGATTGTTAACTTAACTATAACAGTAGCAATCATTTAAAGTGGCACGAATTATGTTTATTTTTGTATCAGAAGTTATTTATTAACTTTTTTCATATGGCAAGCAATCGTTAGAGGTCAATCTGTTTCTACAGGGGGACCTTTTTTTATTGGCCGATATTTTTCCCCATCGGGTTCACGGTTCGCTCCACCTTTAGATTTGTGCTTTGAATTGCTTCAACCGGAGGATCCTGCGGCACATCAATAAAGGAATCTTTTATTGCCACGTTTGCAGAATAGCGTACAAGAATGCCGGCTGCCCCGGGCGGCTGTTTGCTGGTTATATTTACGTTTTCAACACGTACTTCATCGCAGTGGTCGAACAGTTGTGTTTTCCCGCATCCATTCCAAAGGTTTACGGAATCGATACTTATATAGGAACAGTTGATGAATGCCATTAATGCCGGATTTGCAAAGTCTCTTTGTGTTACAAATCTTTTTTCCTGGAGCATCGCAATGTTTTGCCGCAGGGCGGAACCCTGTCCGTCGATAACGCCTTTACCTGAAATGCCGATATTTTTCTGCCCGTCGGCAGTGATCAGGGCTTTTATTTTTGTACTGTCGCTGTAGCTGTAAATTGAAGGTGCGCCCACTAGTACGGCCCCTTCCTCCAGCTTTATACATACATTTGATTTCAGCGCCACCGTTCCTGTCAGATACCGGCCTACATAAAAAACCAGCCGCCCGCCCCCGTTTTCATTAATAAAATCAATTGCTTTTTGTATGGACCGGGTATTATCTGTAACACCGTCTGACAGGATCCCGAACAACGAGGCTTTATAATCCTTTGCTAAAGTTGTTAAAGGAAAAACAGCTACTAACAACAACACTAATTTCATCTTTTTCATTTTTGAACCTTTTTAATAAACAAACGGGCTTATCGCATACGGGTGGTATGCCGCAGAAAAATCTCTTTCTTATTACCGGCGCCGGGCTCCGTTATATTGATTTTGTCAAAAGCGGCGCCTTTAACATCATCGAATACAATCGCGGGGCGATAGTCTTTTTCTTTTGCGCTTAAACGGATATTATCGAAGCGGATGCCTTCCGCATGGCGTACATAAAATCCCCAGGCGGGTAATTCTTTGAACTGCGAAAACTCGGGATAAGCAGTCGGCATTTCCGGGATGCTGTCCAGCTCCGCATCGCTCAAACCCCGCTTCGCGTAGTGTGGGTTGCCGCCGCCGGGATAAACGATCTCAATATTCTGCAGGGTTACATTTTGAATCTTGTGTTGCGGCAGGCCCACGATACTTGCCGGAGAAATGTTCCGCGGCAGGTCTTCCACCGGCCCTTCATAGCTGTAGCCTGCATCCGGCTTGGTTGCCGGCACTTCTGCATAAACGTTTTTGATCACTATATTCTTCATCACCGGCTGCTTCCCGTTGCTCCATCGGTCGCCGATGCGCAGGTAAATAACATTGCCGGTGTTAATGGAGCGCACGCCATCTACCACAATATTTTCGATAAGGGCGCCATCCACTGCAGCAAACGTAATAGCCGAGCGATAGGTATCGATTATTTTAAGATTGGTTACTTTAAAATTGCGGAATCCCCCACGGGAAACCGTTCCGAATTTGAGGCCATTGGCACTGGAACGCCCGGTGCAATTATCTACCGTTACGTTCTGACAAATTTTTGTGGCGTCGTGCGATTTAAAACAGATGACATCATCGGCCGCATCAAAATAAGAATTCTTAATAACAACGGTATCACAGTCCACAACGTCGATGCCATCGTTGTTCCAGTAATTCTTGCTGTCTACTTTAATTCCGTCCACATACAAATTTTTGCATTGATCGTAAGTCTGGTTCCAGCTGGCGGGGTTTTTAAGCGTTATACCCGTTATCTGTACGTTGCTGCATTCCCTGAAATAAACGTTTTGCGGGCGGTTGGTTTCATTAGGGCGATCATACTTTAACGGATCGTTTATAATCCCCTTCTGGATAAGGGCAACCATATTGTTTGCCGTCCGGAATCCCCTGCCATCAATCATCCCTTCGCCAGTGATGCCAATGTTCTGCTGCTTTATAGCAAAGATCATTGCCATCCACCCTACATAGGCATTCTTCTCATAGTCCAGCGGATTAACGGAACCCAATAGTGTTGCGCCCTTTTCCAGATGCAGGGTAACGTTCGACTTTAAAAAAATGGTTCCGGTAAGGTAGCTGCCTTCTTTGAAGACCAGGCGCCCGCCGCCGTTTTGCGTAATAAAATCAATAGCATGCTGAATCACAGCACTGTTTAACGTAACACCATCCGCTTTAGCGCCAAAATCCATGACGTTATAGTCTTTTGCCTGCGCAATCATTATGTAGACGATCGCAAAAACTGCCAGGACAATTTTTTTTAACTGCATATTTTCTTTTTTTAAACAACCCGGGGCTTTAATTTGAAGCCGCATTATTGAGACAGCGAAATTTCTTGAACCATTAAGGAGTTAAGCTCTTTAAGAAAACGGTTTCAATTCAACCACCGGTTCCACCGATGGCTATTCATTCTATTTTCCTATGTGGTTATGTCGTTTTATTATTGAAGCTGTTTAAATTTTTACAGAAACCTGGTCGGACCCGACCTTCCCGCTGATTGATTTTCCGCGAAAATCTGCGCAAAAAATCTGCGATAATTGGCGGGAAATGCAAAAGAATCTGAAGGTCTAAACAACTTCATTTGTTATCTATTGAACCTGCATTAAAAATAAGTAACCGGACCAATCAACCCCATGGACCGCATGGGTTGTGGCTTTCTTTTGCCATTGGTCCAGTACTGCGCTACCGGGTTGTCTTTTAATGATTTCATATAATTACCCATTGTTGTGGTAACGGCAATTTCAATGGAGTTTTCTCCTGGCTTTATAAACGATCTCACCTCATACAGGTACCGGCCAAACCAGCGGGCGTCCAGCTTTTTACCGTTAATGGTGAGCTGCGCGATGCCCAGTACTTCGCCCAGATCGATATAGTTTGTCCCCGCCTGCCCTTTTACGAAGGAATTGCGGTAAATGACCGTACCGGCAAAGCTTTCATGATCCGGTAAATCCTTCAGATCTTTTAGCGCAGGTAAAACGGCTTCTTTTACAGAGCCATCAATATGCCGGAACTCAGCTTTCCAGGGCGTGCTGATTATGGGAGATTGATCATTAACCGCCGGCACATCCACATACACGGGCGCTTTTTTTCTTTTTGTTTTCTCGAAAACAAAGAGCCGCATGTCTGCAGGATACAAGGTCAGACTTATTTTCCGGTCATTTTCCAGTTGATACAATTGCCCGGTAACTGCATCCCAGTAATGCCCGAATTTATTCTGGTACTGATCTGCTGCGGGGTTGATGGTAACGGCAGTACTGTTGTTGATACTGGAATTAAAGATCAGCAGCATATCCACCGTTTCATTCGTATAACGTACCTGTTGTATAAACCGGTTTCCTTTTTCTATGGTTACATAAGCCGGAATATGATATTTGGCCTGCACCTGTTTATACCATTCGGGGTAGTTCTCCTGCGGAGCCTTTTCGAAAATAAACCGATCACTGAAGGTTTTCAGTTCTTCCATTATTTTACGAACCAGACCGGTTTGTTCTATAGCATTCGACTTGCCAACCGATCGATCCGGAACATTTTGCACACAAACAACCCTGCCGCCCGACTGTACAAACTGCAATAATTTATTAGCCGTTACCGGCTGCAGGCTTTCTACCTGTACCAGGAAAAGGGTATGGTATTTTCTGGGGCCGTAGTGGAGGAATCCATTTTCTACAGTTGCCTGATTGATGATATTGTCTGAAATATAATCGCAGCCATTGCCATTCTGATGTATTGCTTCCCAGATCAAAGATAAATTAGTGGGGTAAGTCAACGAGGGGAAAGGCTCATTACCCGCTCCAAATTTTGCCCACGCATCATACAGGGGCGGCAGGATGGCGATATCTGCGAAAAAATCGGCGTGCTGCAACAGGGCGGAGATACGGGCTTTGTAATCGTTGATCAGTTTAAAAAACGGCCAGTAGGTATTGCGCTCGTTCATAAAATTGCCGTAACGGATCCAGCCGGGAAACGGCGCATTTTTTGGGGAATAGTTGAACCCATGATAAACGGAATGCGTAATACCCGTTATCAGACTTTGGTCCGACGCCAGCTTAAGTGTTTCGAGCGAGGCATTGAAGACCATGTCGGTATTGGTGCATTCTTCGCAGCTGATGGTCCGCTTGCCCGCCAGGTGCGCTCCGGAAGAAACAAATTTATTCACCATAGAATAGCCCCGCCCGATCCGGTAATCTGTTTCTGGCAGCTCCTCGCCCACGCCATATTTGATCCAGGTTTCCCCTTCGGGGATATCCATGCCCATACACCCTTCCAGCGGGTGATAGCCCCTTCCGTAGGCCTGTGCGCGGGATAACAGTCCATTTTTTTTACATAATTCCTCAAAAGACGCTACAAAGCGCTCTTTTAACAGTTCTATTTTGGTACGATCAAAATCGCAGCGCACCCGCTCAATAGTGTCCTGAAACTCGGGTGTAAATTGCACTCCATAAGTATAGTCATATACATTGCCCATTCCTCCTGTTTTGAAAAGGATAAGGGGCAGATAAGGCATCAGGTCATATCCTCTTCTTTTTTGAAACTCGGAAGCCATATCCGGGGTCCAGTTAGCGCCTTCCAGCTCCAGGCTGTCTACAAAAAGTGCCCGAACCCTTCCTTTCAGCGGTCCGATCCGGTGCTGGATCGTATCCGTCATATGATTCAGGTATTTTTCCACGGCCACTTTATTGTAGTGGTTCAATACCGGCCCATTGGCGCCCGGCGCCCCATTGATGACTTCTAAAAAAGCGTTGGTTTTCAGCAGCGCGTACACCGCATAATTGCCCCGCGGCACTTTCGTTTTAATAAATCCTGAAGGGATCTGGTCCGACAGATCCACGATCTGATCCAGCGATTTCATTGGATCGGGTGCCATAAAAACTTTTTGGATTTCCAGCTGGCGACGCGGATAAGGGCTTGTGGTGGCAGGATCGGCTTCTTTTATAAAATCCAGAAGCGGCGCTTCAAAATCCATTAACCCGATTACCTTTTTTACACCAATGGTCATCACCGATGCCCGTTCATCGCCGGTAAGGTATTCTGCTCCAAAGGGCCAGCCCGATCCCACGATCAGGTCGCAGGTGAGGCCTAATTTTTTTGCTTCTGTTAGTGTAAAATCCAATGCATCGATCCAGGCATCGCTCAGCCAGGTCAATGAGGGAATATTCATATCATCCGTTCGCTGGGGGAATTTTATAGGATTTATTTCCACCCCGCCAATGCCCGCTTCTTTTAGCAGTTGCAGCTCCCGCAGCAGCTCCGGTTTTTCCACTTTATCACCATTCCACCACCAACGCACGAAGGGACGGTACACCGGTTGCGGCGTTTTAAATAGTTCGTACAACGAATCATGGGCAGCCGCCTGCACCTTGTTATTGTCCAGCGCCCAGGCGACGTTGTTGTACAGTATTCCCCCGAGAGTTAATAAAGATCCCCGTTCCAGAAAAGTCCTACGCTTCATATCCCGCTTTAGTTTTGTTATATCGTTCGTTCAAAAAATTTTTCATCCACAAGTTTAGCCGCCATTGCTCCTCCCGGAGATCAGTGGTTCTGTTCGCCGGCACCATATAGGGCGGTGGCCCAAATTCAGGAGTGATGGTGATTTCCTCTCGGTCCTGGCTACGGCAATAGTACACCCATTCATCCCAGATCTTGAGGTGTTTGTTTAATGCAGCTGCATATTCCGGCAATGCAGGATCAAAAACCTGCGGTCCTTCTGTATGGCCCACCCGTGCATGCAAATGAACGGTTTGTTTGATTGCCGCCTGCACCGCATCCTGCTGATCTTCCAGGTAACTTTCGGAAACACAGAACCAGTGCGACACATCCAGGGTTAAACCGAGCTCCGGCCTTTGCTGCAGCACCGGGTAAACGGCGTGCGCCGCGAAAGACCATTTATTGCGATGCGTTTCCTGACAGATCCTGATACCCGTTTCCTGCTCTGTTTTTTCGCATACCGAAAGACAGGCCAATATCTGCTCATTGGTAAAAAACTCTCTTCCCCCCTGCACACTGATAAACAAGGGTCGTTTTTTATCCGTACAAAATGCAGCCAGTAGTTGAAGCTCCTTTTCCAATGCTTCCAAATAGGAATTAACATCCGCCCAGGGGCGCACTACCTGCATTACAATGGAAAAATCCAGTTCAAATTGCTCTAACATATTTAGTACCAGATCCTTATCAGCCACTTCTCCGAAGGGAAACCATTCGATGCCCGCATAACCGGCGTCTTTTACTTCCTTCAGAAATACCGGCCAGTCAACCTGTTCCGAGCCCCAGCGCGGACAAAGAAATTTTACTTTCAATGGATTTATTTATGATAGATCAATGGGTTTTGGTCGTTATTGTTCAGCAGATCGCCAACAGCCAATGTTTTAAGATAGTCATCAGGCAGGATATTAGGCTCGCCATTAAAAATATTCCCATCCGGCATGTAGGCGCAGGTCATTGCCCGGCGGTGGCCGCTGGTCATATTGGCCCCGGCACCGTGAATGGTCAAACCGTTGTGAAAAGAACAGCTGCCCGCCTTCATTTTTGCCGCAACAGAATTTACTTTTTTAAACTGCGGATACACTTCAAAAATACCATCCATATTTTTCCCGATCCCCTTGTTTTCAAAAGTAGTTTCTTTAAAGGAGCCGGGAATAAAATACAGGCAGCCATTTTCCAATGTGGCATCATCCAATGCCACCCAAATGGACAGGGCCTTCCGGTCAGAAAAAGACCAGAAAGGTGTATCCAGATGCCAGGAAGTGGGGTTGGCCCAGGGTTTTTTAAACAGCGCCTGATCATGCCAGATCCTTATCCCATCTGCGCCCGAAAGCTCGGCCGCCATCTTTCCAATGCGTTCGTCACACATTATCTTTTTAACCTTTTCATTTGTTTGCCACAAGTTCAACAGCTGATCAAAAACTTTGGAAAAATATTCTGCATCTTCGTTGATGCCATCATCCATGCCCACTTTTATATTCTGGCCGGGGATCTTAATCCCGTTTCGTTCGGCAATGGCTTCTGTTACGGCTTGCCGCCATTCCTGTAATTCCTCCGTCGATAAAAAATCATCGACTACTAAAAAGCCATTTTCCTGGTAATAGCCGATCTGTTCCTGCGTTAATTCGCTCTTCATTGTTTATTGTGTTTAGAGGGCATTAATACCCCGGATTTTGTGTTAATTGGCTGTTGAGATTTCGCTCGTTTTGCGGAATAGGATATAACAACCTGTTTTGTGTTACCGTAAAGGACTGCGGCAGCATATAGGGATATTTTTGTTTTGCTGTAATACCGTAGGCGGTCATTACGGTAATTGCCTGACCGGTGCGGATCAAATCCTGCCATCTTTTGTTTTCAAAAGCCAGCTCCCTTCTTCTTTCCAAAGCAATGGCATTACGCAACAACCCCTGATCAGTTGTTGTAACCGCGTGTGCCGCGTCGCCAAAGGCGCGTCCTCTTACCTGGTTGATGTAGGGCAGGGCATCGCCGGAAGCACCGGTTTCATTTAAGCAATCCGCCAGCATCAGCAACACATCGCCATAACGGTAGAGCGGCCAGTTCTGATCGGTATTCCGATTAATATTCGGGTAGGGCGCGAAATAATATTTTTTACAAAAATATTTTGCTGTAACCCCCGCAGGCGGCGTATAGTTCACCGCGCTTACCACCTTTGTGGGCACAAAATCCTGGTTGCTATTGATCGATCCTTCCACAACTCCAACGGAAGCCGCAAATCTTGTATCACCGGGTTCAAAGACAGCCATCAGGTTATCTGTAGGCACATCCCATCCGCCATAGGCGTTTACGTTAAAGTTGACGCCTAATAAAACGGTGGTTGAAGGCATGTTTGGTATAAAGCGATAAATAAAGGCGCTGGACTGCCCCGTGGTGCCCGATTGATATTGCACGTCGAGTATGAGCTCTTTGTTTTTACTGGCCATTTTATTTGCGGGGTCAAAAATGGAACCAAAATTTGTCAAAAGTGTATACCCCATTTTCGTAACACTCTGCAGCAACGGCAATGCACTCGTATAATCTTTGCGCTGCATGTAAACCGCCGCCAGTTCTGTTGATACAACGCCTTTATTCATCCTGCCCGTTTGCCCATCTGCAAAAGTGGGTACCGGTAAACTATTTACCGCATCCTTCAGGTCGCTGATCACCTGGGTGTATACATCAGCAGCAGCGGTTCTTGGAAGAAAGGCCTGATTATAATTGGTTGTTTCATGTAAGTGAAGCGGTACATCACCGAAATTGCGCACCAGGTCAAAATAGTAGTGCCCTCTTAACGCTTTAGCCTCACCAGAGATCTGGTTCTTTAATGAATCAGACATAGTGGTATTGGTGGCCAGGTGATCCAGGATTGCGTTTACCTTGTTGATCCCAGCATAATCTGCCTGGTACCGGGCCAATGTTACGCCGGTGGTAGCATCATCCAGGAAAGTGGAAATATTTTCTGTGGCGGCGTTTCCCCGGTCTTTTGCGTAATAATCGTAAGTAGCATTATCCGAACGCATTTCATCCATCCAGAAAGCTACATTGGCAACATCCCGCAGCGAGGTATAGGCCCCCACTACTGCCTGTTGATAATCGGCATCCGTTTTATAAAAATTGTTTTCGTTCAGATTACCTTCCGGGTTCAACGTAAGAAAATCTTTTTTACAGGATGACAGGATTATTGTTATCGCCAGACAACCGGCAATTGTATATTTAATTTTTTTCATAATCTCTTTAAATTATGCTTTTTAAAAACTGAAGTTAGCTCCGATCATAAACGTACGGGGGATGGGGAAGGTGCTCAGATCCTGTCCGTAAGTTCCCGTAATATTGTCCTTGGTAGAATTTGCCTCCGGGTTCATCCCCGTATAATGTGTGAAAACAAAGGCCTGCTGCACACTGGCATAGATCCGGGCAGACCGAACATATTTCAATATGTTTTGCCGGAAAGTGTATCCCAATGCGATATTCTTTATTGTAAAAAAGTTACCGTTTTCAACCCAGGTTGAATTCGCCAGACGATAGAGTTCTGTAGTATTGTTGCGGGTGCTGGGCACCAGGCCATTGCCCGGGTTCGCTTCAGACCGCCACCGGTTCATCATATCCTTTGCCACGTTCATCACCCCGTCCAGATTGGTCCAGTCTGCCCGGTTCACATTTAAGATCTGGTTACCTCCCTGGCCATAGCCCACAATGTTCAGGTCAAAATTCTTATAGCGAAACGTATTAGTGATCCCATAATTATATTTCGGGTTGGGATCGCCGATCAGGGTACGATCGTTGGCGTCCACCACCCCATTTCCGTCTACATCCTTCATCCGGGCGGACCCCACAGCGGAGGTAACATATTTGGGTTGACTGTCAAACTCGGCCTGGGTTTTATAAACCCCGTCAAACACGTACCCATAGAATTGACCGATGGGGCCTCCTTTTACCGTGCGATTATACCCCGCATAAGTAGTGTTGGTGCCAATAAAATTCACATTTGGTGGCAGCTCCAGCAGCTTATTTTTCATAAAGGAAATATTGAGATCGGTTGTCCACTCAAAAGCGCCCACCAGGTTACGGGTGCTAACGGTAAACTCATGCCCCCACATTCTCAGTTTGCCCACGTTCATCTGGATGTTGGAAAATCCAGACTCATAGGGCAGGTTTACGGGGTACAGCATCTGGGTGGTGATCTTGTTATAATAGTCGTAAGAAAAAACAATCCGGTTTTTCAGGAAATTGATGTCCGCGCCGGCATCTGCCTGTGTCGAAGCTTCCCAGGTAACGGCCGGATTGCCCAGTTGGGGGCCAAATGCAAACCCGGGTGTCAGGGTTCCTCCAAAGACATAGTTAGAACTGTTGATGTTGGTAACCATTGTGTAATTGGGGATATTGAAATTCCCGGTCTTGCCATAACTGGCTCTTAATTTTAAGAAAGACACCGCATCGTTTTTCTTAAAGAACCCTTCATCACTCACGATCCATCCTGCTGAAACAGAGGGGAAATTTACATATTTCTTAGATGGCCCAAAGCGGGAAGAACCGTCACTTCTAAAAGTAGCCGTCAGCAGGTATTTGCCTTTGAAATCATAATTCAACCGTCCAAAAGCAGACGCCATTGACCAGGCTTCTTTATTGGTAGTTCCGCTGGTAACGGCGGCTCCGGAGATCCAATAAATTGCATCATTGGCAAAGTTAGAACCATTGATGCTGCGGTATTCCCGGTTCCATTTTTGTGCACTATAGCCGGCCATCAGATCCAAATGATGTTCATTGACCTGTAAATTATAGTTAAGGGTATTTTCATTTAGCCAGGATACGTAATCGTACGAAGCATGAGCTGCGCTGGAGCTTGATGTTGGCCGGGGCAACGGTGTTGCGCCCAATCCAATACCAAACATTGTACCCTGGTAATTATCCTGTTGATAGGACCCTATATCACCGTTAATGGTAGATTTGAAGTGAAGATTCTTAAGGAGGGCCACATCAATATATGCATTACCCAGCAAGCGAAGCGATTTGTAGCGTGCGTCCGCCAGGAGCAATTGTTGTACCGGGTTGTTCATGTTCAGCATACCAAAGGAACTTACGTTGCTGTTAAAAGTTCCGTCAGTGTTATAAATGGGTTTTAAGGGCGATGCTGCAGTGGCATTCGCAATGATCTGACGATTTCCATCCGTATAACTACGGGTGTTCTTCTCCAGCTGGTAGGATGGGGCCAGGTTCAGCCCGATCTTAAACCGGTCACTTGGGCGGTATTCTGTATTGGTCCGGAAGGAAAAACGCTTCAGATTAGTATTCAGCAACACACCATCCTGATCAAAATAAGACAAGGTGGAAGACGAAGAAAGCTTTTCAGTGCCTGAAGATAAATTGAGCGAGTAGTTCTGCATGGGAGCTGTTCTCAGCAAAGCGTTATACCAGTTAGTGCCCACACCATACTGGTCCGGATTGGCATAATCAGCGGGGATACCCTTTGTGTAGCCCTCATATTGAATCCGGTCCTCGTAAACGCCCTTCATGTACGTGGCAAATTCATGAGCATTCATCATATTCGGACGGCCCTGCTGTGGTACGGTTTGCCAACCCTGATAGGTATTAAAAGTAACACTGGTGCGGCCCGCTTTTGCCTGTTTGGTCGTAATTAAAATAACCCCGTTTCCGGCACGGGAACCATAAAGTGCTGCTGCTGCTGCGTCTTTTAAAACAGTAAAGGTTTCAATATCGTCTGGATTGATCAGGCTCATATCGCCGTTTTTCGTGTCGGCACCGGACAATATCTGTCCGTCAACAACCACCAATGGCTGATAGCCGCCACTTAACGATGCCGCCCCCCGGATGCGCATATCGATACCCTGCCCCGGGCGGCCGTTCGCCATATTAATTTGCACGCCCGAAACGCGCCCCTGGAGCTTTTGACCAAATTCCGCCGCCGGAATATCCTGCGCTTTGGCCGCATTGAGCGTGCTTACCGCGCTGGTGATGTCCCTGGCCTGGCGGGTGCCGTAGCTTACCACCACCACCTCGTTCAGGTTATTATTGCCTTCTGTCAGCAACAGGGTAACAGGGGCTGTTGACGCCACATTTACTTCCTGTGTGCCGTAGCCCACCCGCGATACTAATAATACCGCCGGCAGCCGGGCTTTTAACTTAAAGTTTCCCTGCCGGTCTGTTGTGGTGGCCGCCAGCCGGCCTTTTACGTTTACGGAGGTACCCGCAAGCTCATCTGCCGTGCGGCTGAGGGTAATCGTTCCTGAAATCACCTGTTCGCTTTCCTGGGCATGTACCAGCCCTCCGGCAAACAGGAGTAGTAACAGCAAGCATCGTTTCAGGGACAATGCTTTTTTTGGTAATTTGTACTTCATCATAAAGGTCTTTTAAAAGAGTCAAAATAAGCGTTCGTTCCGAGCCAGTCGGAGTACCAATTTACATTTTCTGATTTATAAAAATAAAGTCTCCGCAACGGTTCTCTTCTCCCTGGCGCCCAAAACGGCCAGTGGGTATGCCCTCATAAAACACAGTTGTCCGAAATGTATACCCACAATTGTTTCGGGAGCTTTTTTTCATATCATGAACACACTGTGCCTGTTAACCCAAAAAGGGAGAACTAACGTTTTTAAAAGATGCTCAAACGGACTTCTCAACCAATCGTTCACATGCACCAACAATCATTTACCGAATGTACACTACTCTCCGTCCAAATGACATACACAATCGAGTTTTTAATTTACACTTTTTGATATTTAATGTATATTTGAGAATGATCAATTTTCATAAATACCTTGCCAAAACCGCTGTTGAGGACAGCTGGGGGCTATATGTTACCACTGTGGGGTACACAAAGGTTCGGGAGCATCAGCCCTACCCCATAACGAAGGATCATCCGAATACGCACCGGTTTACCTGGAATAAGGGCCGTATTCTTAACGACTATTATATTGTATTTATATCGAAGGGGAGCGGAGTATTTGAAACAGCCCACCAGGACGCCAGCACGGTTAATGAAGGGAGCTGCTTTTTGCTGTTTCCCGGCACCTGGCACCGGTATAAACCTTTTTCAAAAATCGGGTGGGAAGAATACTGGATCGGGTTTAACGGGTTTTACCCGCAGCACCTGATGGCGTCCGATTTTTTCAATAAAAAAAACCCGGTTATTCATGTGGGACTGAACGAAAGCCTGCTGATCGCTTTTCATGGCCTCATTGATACGATCAAAGCCGCAGCACCAGGGTATCACCAGCTCATTGCCGGATTTGCGCTGCAAATTATTTCGCTCGTTTACGCGGCTTCTATTTATAAAACAGAGAATATTAATGATGCCCTGCAATACATTTCCAAAGCTAAATTCTTATTGCAGGAGGCATTGGAAAGCGATGTTTGCATGACGGCTATTGCGAAACAGCTTACGGTAAGTTATTCCAAATTCAGAAAAGATTTTAAACAGGTAACGGGACTATCGCCCAATCAATACCACCTGGAATTGCGCCTGGGCAAGGCTGCTGAGCTGTTGCGTGCTTCCAACCTGCCGGTAATTGAGGTAGCCGAACAAACCGGGTTTGAAACCCTTTTTTATTTTTCAAGAATTTTCAAAAAGAAATTCCAGGTAGCCCCAAGGCAGTACCGGCAACAACATCGCAATACGGCTTACTAATCCAGTTTCCAGTATTTCCCCAACAGACCGATATATGTTTCTTTGCGTGCAGGCGCTACCAGATGACCCGCTTCGGTTACGGGATTTTGTGCATCCACATAAATGGCCGTTACCGATGCATAAAGGAACTTATCCTGGTAATCCACCACCGGCGGCACCTGATGGTTAGCAGGCTGAATAAATGCAATAAACCGCTCTTTTGAGGGTTTGGTAAAATAAGCGATGAGGATAATGCCTATGATAAAAAGGAATATGGAACGTCTGAATTTCATTGTTGTTTTATTTGACTAAGCGCCGGGAAGGCGGGAATTTTTTATTGCTCCCATCTTACAGCCTTACCGGCGACAAAGATATTTTATATCATCCTTATTTCTAAGTGTACCCTACCCGGTGCATGACATATTCACCTTTGATAAAGAAACGCTTAATTCAGGCGGGGGGTCGATGGCTCCAGGGGAGCCCGGTGTTTATAGCATCACCGTGTGAATCGCATCGGCTCCGTAGGACGCCGCGTAAACACGGGGCACCTATTGAGCCCAACCCGCCCTCGCACATTTCCTACAAACACGCCGCTCCTGCCGGAGCGAAAAGATTATCCCCTGCTATATCACTAGCTAAATAAATATTCCACATCCTCCCGCGTCAGTGATTTTACAAATCCGGATTCATCGGAGATCAGGTCTTTCGCCAGGGCCTTTTTCTTTTCCTGCAGCTTTAAGATCTTATCTTCAATGGTATCCTTACAGATCATCCGGTAGGCAAAAATATTCTTGGTTTGGCCGATACGGTGGGTACGGTCGATCGCCTGCTGCTCCACGGCAGGGTTCCACCAGGGGTCTACAATGTAAACATAGTCAGCCGCGGTAAGATTCAGCCCCACTCCACCGGCTTTTAAAGAGATCAGGAACACCCTTACTTCCTCATTTTTCTGGAAGTTCTGAATGGCCTTTTCCCGATCCGGCGCAGAGGTACTTCCGTCAAAATATTCGTATTTAATGCCCAGTTCATCCAGTTTTTGCCGGATCAGGCCCAACATTCCTAAAAACTGTGAGAAAATGAGCGCTTTATGATCGCCCATATTTTCCGAGATCTCGCGCACCAGCTCGTCGATCTTTATAGAATGATTTTCGAAACTTTCCTCCTCGTTCAGGATGGCGGGAGAATCGCAGATCTGGCGCAGTTTCATCAGGCCCTGCAAAATGGTCATCTGCGAGCGGCCGATGCCCTGCGTTTCAATATTGCCCAGGATCTTATCGCGGTAATCGTTCCGGTAGGCATCGTAAATAGAGCGTTGCTCGGATTCCATCTCGCACCAAAGGATCATTTCCTGTTTTTCCGGCAGGTCTTTTGCCACCTGTTCTTTTGTTCTTCTTAAAATGAACGGGTACAGCAATTTTCTTAAATGTTCTTTGCGATCGGCCTCGCCGAGCTTGTCGATGGGGATCGCAAATTCCTGCCGGAAGAACTCAATACTGCCCAGCATGCCGGGGTTCAGGAAATTCATTTGTGCATAAATATCAAAAGTATTGTTCTGCAGGGGCGTACCGCTCATACAAACCCGATGCTTTGCATTGATGAGGTAGGCCGCTTTGGTGACCTTGCTGGCGGGGTTCTTAATAGCCTGGCTTTCATCCAGCACGGCGTAATCAAAGGGAATGCTCACAAATAACTTTATATCACTCCGCAGCGTGCCATAGGTTGTAATGGTTACGTCCTGCCGTAAAATATCTTCCGTGTTCCGGGTACGGGTAGGGCCGTGATGGATGCGGTAGGATAAGGAAGGAGTGAATTTTTTGATCTCGTTCTCCCAGTTGTAAATCAGCGTGGTAGGACAAATTACCAGGATCTTAGCGTCCGGATGCTCCTGCTTATAATGCTCCAGGTAAGAGAGGGCCTGCACGGTTTTACCCAAACCCATATCATCCGCCAGGATACCGCCCCAGTTCACATTCCGTAAATAATTGATCCATTGAAAGCCCGCCATCTGGTAGGGACGCAATACGGTTTGCAGGTGCTCCGGCGGCTCTATTTCATGAATTTTTTCAAAGTCTCTTAAGCGGTTGTATTTTTCTTCCAGTTCAAATACCAGCTCTTCTTCATTTTTTAATTCAAAAAGCTCATCCACCACGCTTTTATGATACTTGGAAAGTTTCAGGTTTTGATTAGCGCCTTCCCCCACGCGGAACAACAGGGAGTATTTTTTGAGCCACTCTTCCGGCAACACCCCCAGGGTGCCATCGTTGAGTTGTACATACATTTGTTTGTTGGCTAATGCGCGCTTTACCTCGGCAATAGATACCTGCTGATCTCCGAACACGATATCCACCTTGGCATCAAACCAGTCTGTATTACTTGAAATAAATATTTTGGTTTGCGGTTTGGCAGTATTAAAACGGAAATTGCGGAGGGCATCATATCCAAATACCGGCACCTGCATCTCCTTCATAGCATCCACGAAGAGGAAGAACCAATTGTCTTTTAAGATCTCGGTTCCTTTTAATGAAAGCGTACCGTTCTCTTCGTTCACAATTAAATTAGAATGCAGATTTTTCAGCCGCGCCACAAAGGCCTGTTCTTTTTCTTTATTGCGATGGATGGCCAGGATCTTGTCGCCCTCGGGGATCAGGAACACTTCCTTTCCCAAAAGGTCCGTTTCATACCCTTTATATGAGAATTGGGGTTTAAAAACGAGGTGCTCTCCTTTTTCAATCAGTAGCAGCCGGGCCTCAGGAACAATATTCTTCATCACATGCAGCATGGATGTATCAAAATCCACCTTATGTTCTTTTGCCAGGGGCAGAATAAACTCATGCAGCGTTGCCGGCCATTCTTCAACCGGTATGATCATTTTACCACCCGGTAAAAAGCGTTCTATAAGATCAATCGTTTCTGAATTGTTGAACAGGAACAACTGGTGGTTGTACAGGAATACCAGCGGAGAAGAGCTTTCGTTCTGCTCCACACCATGCACCATGCCTCTTAACCGCACCAAACAATCGCAGCTGAAGGCGTCAGGCCCTTCACGATCCACATAAAATTCTGTAACGGCCGGTTCGGGGAAAATATCTACCTGTTCAATATTGGCCGTAATAAATTCCCGGCCTTTAGGCAATATGAATGCCAATGCATCCGTTCCCGCATCAGCAATCAGCCGGCGCAGGCGCGGCAATATGTATTCATTCATCAGCTGCACGGTTTCTTTACCGGGCATTGCTTCCGGCAACTCCTCCTCCCAGGAAGTATTGAAGGGCGTATTGCGGCTGATGTATTTATTTATTTCCACATCCTGCAGCCGGCGTACGGCATTCAGCAGGTTGATGTCATCTTCATTGTACTCAGCTGTATCAATAAAATGAGAAATATCCAGGGCGGCCGCATTGCCGGCAAATCCCGTTCCGGTTTCGTTCAGTTCCCCGGAAACAACATGCACCTGGAAAAACGGGTAGGCCGATTTATTAAAATCGAATACCAGTCCCAGTTTGCGATCCGGCGGCGTGTCTGCCACGGCCACATCATCCTTTTCCACCAGCTGCTGTTGTTTTGCCTGGACCGCAGCAGGTTTTTCCGCCATTACCGTGGTGTTAATCCGTTTGATCTTCGGATCCAATACCCGCAAAAAGGGCTTTCCATCTTTAAAAACGAATTCAAATTTCCCTTTCAGGTTATCGCTTAAGGAATATCCGTAGGCTTCCAGCAGTTTATTTTTTTCAACATCCCGGTTGCGGATGGTATCAAAATAATCGGCGCCGTGCTGTTTTATCAGCTGAAGGAAAACAATCACTTTGGGTAAGCAAAGCGGATGATCGGTGTCCTCGTATTCACAGCTGGTATCAAAATTCCGTTCATCGTTCTTTTTAATAGCCACTTTATATTCCGTGTCATTCAGCGTTACGATCGCCCTTACGGTTTCATCCTGCGCGTACAGGATTTTTGCCTTCTTTTTTTGCAGGAATTTTTCCGCCTCGTTAAATGTTTCGGGGGAACACAGGTAGCGGATAGAGCGCAGGTCCAGGCTGCGGATCTTTACCACGGTATGCCGCTGATCGTAGTAGGTTTCTTCATCGTCCAGCTGGCCTTTATCAATCAGTTCCTGCAGCTGAAACAAAGACGCCACTTCGTGTTTGCAAACTTCGCCCAGGTTATACGGGCAGTTACACTTTAAGGAAATATTCCTGGGATCACTGAATTTTTGAATATGGACTTTGTAAAACGTACTGTAGGTGTCATCCTTCACGCGGAAAGAAACGTTGCCCGTCAGTTTATCATATTCTATCAATTCAACAAAGCCCAGTGCAAATGTTTTTTTGCCCCTGCGAATGACTTCATCTGTTCCAAAAGTGTAAACGTGCTTTAGTAAATGTGGTAATGCCAATCTAGTGAATTATGCTTAGTTAAAAAATATTCCCCGAGTTATTTAAACCTAAAAACCACATAGACACATAGGTCATAATAGATAGCAGGGAACATAAAACACATCAA
>JAGIAQ010000007.1:0-14581 GCA_017744795.1 Niabella sp.
ATATTTCTTATTCTGCATTCTCCGGAATCCGCCGCTTAAGGAAACGGCATTGATTGACAATGGACTATTGACTATTGCCTGTTCACTATCTTAAACTATATTTGCGGCCATGTACCAGTTGTTGCGTAAGATCTATTTCAACTTTGAGCCCGAGCGGGCGCATTATATGGCCATGCGGCAATTGCAGTTATTAACGAAAAATGCCGCGGGAAAAAAACTGGTGCAATCGATCGTTGGGCCGCCCTTAAAGGAAACCCATTTTTTAAATCTCCGGTTTAAAAACCCTGTAGGGTTAGGTGCGGGGTTCGATAAAAACGCGCTTTTTCTGAATGAACTGGAGGCCCTTGGTTTTGGATTTGTGGAAATAGGAACCGTTACCCCCCTGCCGCAGGACGGTAACGAAAAGCCACGCCTGTTCCGGCTTCCGGCTGATAAGGCTTTGATCAACCGGATGGGATTTAATAACGACGGCGCCGATGCTATTGCCCGCCGCCTGGAGGCCTGGCGCGAAAAAAAAGCCGGCAGCAGCGACCCTTTCCCCCTGATCATTGGCGGCAATATTGGTAAAAACAAGGTCACCCCCAATGAAAATGCCTGGGAGGACTACGCCACCTGCTTTAACAAGCTGCATCATTTTGTAGATTATTTTGCGGTGAATGTAAGCAGTCCCAATACTCCCGGGCTCCGTGCACTGCAGGACAAAGACTCCTTACGAAAAATATTACTGAACCTGGCCATGATCAATAACGGCAAGGCTTTCGCCAAACCGGTCCTTTTAAAAATAGCACCGGACCTTACACAGGAACAGGTAGACGATGTTATTGCGCTGGCGCTTGAAATAAAACTGGACGGCCTGGTGGTATCCAATACGACCATTGACCGCAGCCATTTAAACACCCCTTCTGAAACAATAACAGCGATTGGTGCAGGCGGCTTGAGCGGCAAACCTGTGCAGTCCAAAAGCACTGCGCTGATCCGGTATATAGCCAGCCAAACGGGCGGCCAGGTCCCGATCATCGGTTCGGGAGGTATTTTTACCAGTGAAGACGCCAAAGAAAAAATGGCCGCAGGTGCGGCATTGGTTCAAATATGGACCGGGTTCATCTATGAAGGGCCGGCGATTGTAAAAAATATTTGTACCGGCCTGTAAGCTATTCGTTAAATAAGTACAGATGCCGCATTGGCGCGTTGTACTGTTATCTCTACCTTTTGTTTACCCAATTCCGAATGCAGTGCCGTCAGCACTATTTTACCTGAGCTTCCCGGCAGGGTTTTAACCCAGACCGCCGCCACGCCGCCACTTTCCGTCAGGTTAAACGGATCATCACCCAGCAGCTGCCCGGGGCCGCTCAGTTCAAAATGCACCATCCCCTTGCCATGCACCCAATAATTTCCATAAGCATCCGTAACGCCAAATTCCACACGGGTAGCATCTACGCCATCGCCTGTAAGCTCCGGATCATCAGCAATCATATGAAACCGGTCCTTTTGCCGGTCCGCCGAAAAGCTCCGGCTCAACAAGCGCTTTCCTTTAAAATAACCGTCGATCCTTAACTCCGGTAATCCGGCGCCCTCGCCATCCAGATCGGCAAAAAACGGGGGATATTTCAGGTTGTAATAATTTTTTATATCCGGCTGCAGCATGCTATGTAATTTATTATTTACAAAGAGCTCTAACCGGTCGCAGTTTGAAAAGATGGCCACATTTTTTCCGGGCCCACGCGGTGTTTCCGCTCCAAAATCCCAGTAAAAATCGGGCTCAATTACGGGGCGCCTCCCGGGATCCGTTTGAGCCATATAGAAAGAAGCGCCTAATTTGGGTATGCGAAAAAAATCGGCTACGCCGGGGTATTTTACTGTTCTATAGTCATTGACCAGACTGGCATATTCAAAGGCGCACCAGGCTATTACCCCACAATTATGTTTATTGAGGGCCGCTTTATGATGAGCCTGCGCATGCCAGACCGCTTGATGTTGCAGTGTAGCAATATTTCCCGATCTTCTATAATAACTATCGAAATTTTTTCGCTTTGCGTAATTAAACTGTCCCACCGCTTCTGCCAGCATATACGGAACGCCGGCTTCCGGTTCCCTGATCCCAACGGTGCCATCCGCTTCAGCGTGGTAATCGTCAAATGCCAGCACATCCTGGTGCCAGTCTTCCTTCCAGGTTCTCATACTGTCTGGCGTCATGCTGCCCGAGGTCGGTCTGCTGCCGTCCAATTTTTTTGCTATTTCTGTAGTGCGGCGGTACAGTACCGGATCGTTAGGCGATTCATTCACCCGCACACCCCAAATAATTATGGACGGATGGTTGCGGTCGCGCAAAACCATGTCTCGTGTATTTTGCACCAGCAGTTCTTTCCACTGCTCATCACCTAAATATCCCCAGCCAGGAACTTCCTCCCATACCAGCAGGCCCAGCTCATCGCAGGCATCCAGGAAAGCAGCGGATTGCGGGTAATGCGAGCAGCGAACCATGTTACAATTAAACTTATTTTTCAGTATTAACGCGTCATTTTTCATTACCCGGCCCGGCATAGCGCCACCAACATAGGGAAATATTTCATGCCGGTTGAGCCCGAAAAGCTGCAACCGGTTCCCATTTAAAAAAAATCCGTCGGTCGTAAATACCGCCTCCCGGAAACCGGTCCGTTGTATAACCTGATGTACGACACTGTTATCTACGTAAAGTTTTACAACTACCGTATAGAGGTTGGGGTCGTTTATATCCCAGAGCCGGATGTTTTTTAAATCGCCCAGCGTAACGGCAACTTCTTTTGAACCGGTTTTATCAAGGGCTACTGCAGCACGGGTGGTGGCCAGGAGTGTATCGCCCCTGACCAAATTAATTTCCAGCGCTGCATTTTTTACAGGGGCCGCGGAAGTGTTCAGCGTACAGTTGACCCAAACATGCCGCCCTGCATTTAATACGTCCACTGGTTTTGCAAAAACATCCTGTATAAAAACCTTTGGAACAATTTTCAAAAATACCGCACGATAAATCCCTCCTGCTTCCAGGTAATCAACCCTGGCAGTTCCTTTTGAAGACCCCTCCGGAGGCACATTGCTCCACCGCGCATCCACGATCACTTCGAGCGCGTTTTCTTTTTTAACATAGGGCGTAATTTCATATTCGAAAGGCAGGTAGCCTCCATAATGAGCCGGCAGTTCCTGTCCGTTGATCGTTACCCTGGCGCCTACCATAACCCCATCGAAGTGCAGAAATAGGCGCTGGTTCAATAATTCCGCCGGCAGATCAAACCTTTTTTCATAGTGCCACAACTGCTGCCAGGATGCAGGATTCCAATCCTGCCAGGAAAGTTTTGAAACGCAATGCGGGATGGTTACCGCCAGTTCCTTTTGCGACGCAATGGCTCCTGCCTGAGACATGAACCTCCAGCCGGTACTCAATGGGATCATCTGCGGAACCGGGCCATTGGTCTTCAAAAGACGTTGGGGCGATAAAACGAGGGGCAGGGCGCAAAGGGCCGCACGTTCTAAAAAGATTTTTCTTGAAATGCCGTTTTGTTTTTGTTTCATGGGCAGGCTGGCGCTGTTTATTGTAACGTGATCGCAGAGTAAGATACTATAACCCTTTCAAAGATTTGCCAGGACCGCCGGAAATCTTTTCATACAATTAGATGCTTTTTACAAGATACGTGCAGATTCGATAGCAGAATTATTAGCAATCATTTATATTTGCCTCCCATTCGGGATGTAGCGTCCCGCCACAGCGGGATAGCGCGCTTCGTTCGGGACGAAGAGGCCGTGGCGCCCGGAGCGCCATCATCCCAAAAAATCTAACCTGTATGCTTTTCTATGTTTACATCTTGCAAAGCCAATCACATCAAAAGTATTATGTCGGTCAAACTAATAATCTTCCTCTACGGATAGCCAGACATAATGCAGGACTGGTAAAATCAACCAAATCGGGTCTCCCATGGATCTTGATACAATCTTTTGAAACTGCAGACAGATCATCTGCAATGGCGCTTGAATCAAAAATAAAAAAACGGGGAATTAAAAGATATTTGCAGGATACAAACAGATTGATATAAAGAATTATTAGCAATCGTTTATATTTGCCTCCCATTCGGGATGTAGCGCAGCCCGGTAGCGCGCTTCGTTCGGGACGAAGAGGCCGCTGGTTCGAATCCAGTCATCCCGACCAAAAAAAGATATCAAATCCAATTGAAACCTTGCAAATATTTTGATTTGCAAGGTTTTATTTTTTTAAGACTTGTCATAGATCTTTCTATTCATACAAGAAAGGAAAGGGTCATTTAGTAATTCTGAACCAATCCACATCTGCATAACCACCGATCCGTTCTTTAGGGGCTGCCACGGAAAACAACCCGATTTTAGCTCCGGTCCACTTAACAGGCCGGGCTACAAATGGAATGCCGATAGCGTTAAAACGAACGCCATCATCACTGTAACTAAAGACGCAACTTGCGTCGGGAGCGCTCACATGCACTCGCAGGTAAACAACACTGTCTTTAAGCGCCCTCGTTTCTATCGTACGTTCGGGACCACCACCTACAGCATCATTGCAAATCACCTGTGTGATAAAAAAGCCCTTGTCCGTTTTATGAATATCCAGATAAACATAATCATCCCCGATAATAATCAGACCCGCTTTTTTATTTTGATAAACATCCCACTCTATATTCCATTTTATTTTAGCGGTGGCAGTGAAAGAAGGTGCGGGAAACTTTTGCAACAGCAAATTGGGCACCGACCACAAATTCCGCCCGGTGTCTGAAGGAACAGCAAACAGTCTTAAAAATCCGCTCTTTCGTATTAAAGCGCTCCATTGTATTTTAGGATTAGCCTGCCATTGCCATTGCCATTGCAGTCCTAAGCCATCATTATTAAATTCATCGCTTTCTGCCGGAGTTTGTATGGGATAAACGTTACCAATATCCGGTTTTTTGAATTGCATGACCGGAACTCCCGTGCCGTCACCATCCTTATCATCACCAATGACCGGCCAATCGTTTTTCCACTGTACCGGTTGCAGATGCACCACCCTTCCATAAGCGCCTTTATCCTGAAAATGAAAAAACCAATCTGATCCTTTTGTCGTTTGGACCAAAGCGCCCTGATGCGGTCCATTGATGCCGGTATTACCCTGAACCATTACCACCTTTCGTTCATAGGGGCCAAAAATATTTTTTGAACGAAGCGCAAGCTGCCATCCTGTAGCCACACCACCAGCCGGGCATAGAATATAATAGTAGCCATTTCTTTTATAAAACTTGGGGCCTTCAACCGTGTGATCCACCCCGTGACCGTCATAGACATGTTTCCCTTCATCAATTACCGAAGTACCGTCCTTATTCATTTTAAAAACGGTGAGCAGGCTATTTACCCCCGCCCGGCTCGCTGCCCAGGCTACAGACAGGTAGGCCTTCCCGTCATCATCCCAGAACACCGAAGGATCAATAATCCCTTTGCCGGGCAATACCATTACCGGCTGGCTCCACTCGCCTGCAGGATCTTTAGTTTTGATCATGTAGATACCATAATCCGGATCGGGATAGTATATGTACAATTCATTATTATGATAAGCAAAAGAGGGCGCCCAAACGCCTTTTCCCTGCTGTGGTGTATTGAACGATTCTTCAGGAATTTGTCTTTTTAAAGCATGGTTGATAATGCTCCAGTTGATCATGTCTCTTGAATGCAGAATTGGCAATCCAGGCGTACAATTAAAGCTGGAAGCCGTCATATAGAAATCATCTCCAACCCTGATAACATCGGGGTCAGAATAGTCTGCATTTAAAACAGGATTCTTATAGGTACCATCACCATTATCCGATACCCATACCTTTGAGATATAGGAGGATTGTGCGTTCAGGGAACTCAACTCAATCAGCGTTACCACTGCAATCAATATAAAATATTGAATATTTTTTATCATTGATTTATAAATTAACCGTCCCGTCACTTTTCAGTTTATCGATACGAACGTGAGTGGCATTCTGCATACCGGATGCCACTGAAATACCCAACAAGCCAGTTGCGCCAATATGAATTGTTGTACGACCCGTATTCACCCAGCTGTTCCCGTCATACGAAGTATAAGCGGCAACTTCATCTCCTTTTTTCTCCAGCTTTAACCAAAAACAGCCGGTAAGTCGACCGAAAGTTGCTGCCTTCGTGGAAAGGTTTCCTCCGTTTGCAATAAGCTTCGTTTCTGACCCGTTCGCCGTACGGCTTTCCAGGCGCGTATGCCAATCCGGCTCTTCGGGCTGGCCTGTTTTGCCAGGATATAAGCATAAGGTTACGAACGGTGCCCCAGCTGTAGTATCTGCCCGCAGCATAATCCCTATAGCCGAAAATTGGGAGCTGGGCTGAGGCAAAATACGAACGACCAAAGATCCACATTCTGCAACGCCGGTATATGTAAAATGCAGTGCGTCTGATACAGCGCCGATCCCGTTGCCGGAAGCATCAATACAAAGTTGCGTGCCGCTGTAATAGCTGATACCGGTTTTGGCTGCACCTATATCAGCTTGCCGCCAACCGTTCGGAAGACCCGCTGCCGCTGCCCGGGGAAAAGCAGCTGCACTGCGTTGTTTTTCCTTCACGGTTTCAATAGTGTAATAGTATTGCCCCGGGTTTTGGACGGCACGGTCAACAAAAGTATCGGTGGTTATATTTTTTGCGATCTGAACAAATGGCCCAGCCAGGTTTCTTGCCCTTTTAATACTATAGGTATTATTTCGACCAATGGCCCTGACCCATGACAATGAAATACCCCTGCTGTTTCCCAATGCCAGGAGACCAGCTGGTGCGTCAGGCATCGCGAACTTTTTATCATCCGGCTGTGGCTCGTCATTTATCCGGGCAAAAAACAACGTTCCGTAACCCGGATGATCGGCGCCGGGCCTCCCCGCTCCTTCCGGCCGCAGCTTTTTCACAACAGCTTCCACATAAGGGGCCTTCAACCCTTGCTGCACCACATAATGTGCGTACACCTGCTCAAACAAGGGCCTTAGCGCACCCCTCCCCTTATCGGAAATTTTATAGTGATGATATTTACCGGTTCTGTCTAACCATTCCTCAAAGGGCATATCATCATTCCCTAAATTATATTTCGCCACATATTCAAAACCTTTTAACAGGCGATTGTCGTCATAGGCATACAAATCCAGCCCCTGGTTCCAGGCGATGGCACAGCATTCAGCTAACATGCCAATACCTAATTGGGAATGGGGCTGGTCGCGCCCGCTTTCCTGAATCTGGCCTGCGGCGTTTATAATGTAATTTTTTAAACTGCCATTCCCCCAACCATGCGTATAATATCTTAAAGCCGCTTCAAATATTTCCCGGTCATTACAAAATACGCCTATTGCCAGGCAGGTCTTCATAGCAGCAGCATCCCAGTTCCCATTGGCAAAAGGCGCATAATCTTTTAGGATGGGGTAAACAACTTCTTTAAAATGCTTCTCGGTTATTTTAATGTCGTTGTCCTTCCACCCTGCATGTGTATACCGGATAATCTCTGCAGCATTAACCATTTTAAAGGGTCCCAAACCCGCCATGAGTATGGCATCACGACCAGTGATCGATCTTAGCGTTTGGGACCAGGCATTAATGAGCGCTATTGATTTTTCGGAATATCTTTTATCTCCTGTTATCGTCCACATCACTGCGTTTTGAAATGCAGCATTGGCATCATTATCATAAGCAGACTGGCCCACCGTCGGATTACGGCCAACCGTTTCCAAAGGCCCCTGCATTTTATAGTTAAATTGAGATGCCGGATCTCCCGCAAATACTTCGTACCCCGAAAAAACCGGCTGTTGTTTTAATCGCATAGCTACCTGCATCCGCTCAATATCTGTTTTGCCAAGTAAAATACCCGGATGAGTAAAACGCTGAGCTAACGAATTTGCAGTAACCATTAGTACGATCATTCCGGTAAAACAATAACGCAGTGCTGCTATTCTCTTAAATACCGAGATCACAAGGTCCCATTCAATCGTCCACTTAAATTTATCAGTCATCATATAAAATACTATCGGGTTATGTAAAAACTTCTTTCCACCGGTGGGGCTGATTGTACTTTTCCTTCAACTCCATATTGCCACGCCATTAATGTAACCTTAACCGGGTATTTAGCCCTTGGGGGCACTTTTGTAAATACAACCTTGTTGCCAACGATTTTCGCGGGTCCCTGGTGCACATAATAATAAACCGGCAATCCGCTGTCAGCACCCGCGTTCAACCTGACATATTCAGTTCCTTCTTTTACATCCGCTATTGCGGGAAATAAGATATGCTGAGGCTTTCCTTCGGTAAGCGGATAGACTACTTTAAAGTTAAACTGCTGCACCGTACTTTTATAGATGCCATCTCCTTTATTATAAGCCACCAGCCAGACATCATTAGTTCGTTTTGCATTATTTAACCCCATTCGATAAAATCGCACAGCAAAGGTCGTATCGTTTATTTTTTCTACCGGGCCGCATATGCGCTCAATGCCTATTGGTGTACCTGAATGAGCTTTCGAATAGGCCTGATGAAGTGAATCGGTAAATACAGCGGATAAATGAATGGCCAATGTTTTACCTTCAGGCTTCAATGCGCCTGCGTTATACTGCGCATGGCTTTTGGCGTCAAAAGGAAACAGCCTTCCAGCAGCAGAGAAACTAATATATTGCGGCATTTTTTTTCTTTCATGCGCATAGTATTTTTCGGTTGCTTCTGCTATCTCTTCATCAAAATACCAGAACGCATCATGGGGGTCACCTTTGTATAGCGCCACCGGCGCAGGAAGTGGCCGTCCTGAGGAAAAAGGCGCCCATCGCCGGGCCAGCCAGCCATTTTCAGGATTGACATTGAGCAGTGGCATGGATTTATTCAATGACTTATTTTCCGGCAGCCGGTATTGCGCCGCTTTTTTTAAAAACAAGCAGATATAGTTTATCACTTCGTCAGACACATCAAAATGGCCATGCCCGGCGTCACATAAAAAAGAAATACAGCTCTCAGGATACATCATACGGAATGCCAAAGCCGGGTTCACCCTTGCTTCCCACCATTCATATTCTCCTTCGATCATCAAACCAGGGACGCCATCAATATTCCTGTTTCTGCCCCACTCAAGATTCTCCAGTCCGTATCCGGTAAGGTTGGTACGTGGCGCATCGCCATGGTAGGAGATCACCGCCAATGTCCGGTCCTTGTTCCACGCAGCGAAATTCCAGGGGAAGGTCGCCATTGCCGAATGCCCCAATGGAACAATAGGTGCAAACTCCAGCTCACTATAACCACTTACATCGGCAAGATCCTTCATCATATTGTCAAAAACGCGCTGACAACCATTTTTTACATCCCATCGCTGATCTATGCCCGGTGTAATCCAAATAATCGCAAAGCCCAGCTTCCGAAGGGTTTGTCGAAAACCCGGATTATTAAAGATCGTTTCCTCACACATATTATGCTGGCCTACAATCACCGCCCGCACCCGCCGGCAGTTGTCAGGAATCCATAAAAAAGCATCAGGCGCTTCATTTGTTTCGGCAGATATATAGTTTTTCAATTGCACTGACCATTGGTATTCCTGCGCGGCGACCTGCACCGCACAAAGAAAAACAACAGCTATTAAAAAAATTATCCGTTTTGTTTTAATACCGTTCATTCAAAATATCTATTTAGTGATACGCCAGTACACAACATAGCGTTCCCGATGAATATCATACAAAGGTCTTAATACAACTTTCTCTTTAGCCGTTTTAAACGTGAGCGGCTGATCCTTTACCTGTTTTATATATTGATTAATGTTCGCTGCATCAAGCGACAACACTGTATCAATATTCGCCGGAACATTATAGTTGTAAGTATAGTAATCATTGTGCTTTGCCGGATCCGAATACGGCTCCCTACCCTTAAAGTTCCCGGTACCCATTTCCCCCGCCAGCACTATCGGGCCATAGGCAATTGCTGCAACGGACGGGTTATCATTCGCGGGAATGGTCCGCAGCTGCATAGTATAGCTTACTTCAATGCGATCGCCTTTTTTCCATACGCGCTTAATGGAAATATAGCTATCGGCCGCCTGTTCAATTTTTATTGATCTGCCATTTATTGTAATCGTTGGCCTCCCTGCCACCCAGCCCGGATAACGGATGTTTATGGCGAGGGGAAATTCAGGAGCCTCATCAATCGTGAACTTCATATTTCCGTCTTCCGGAAATTTTGTCTGCTGCGTTAGCCTGAAACATTTCTCTTTCCAATTCAGATCAGAAGGAATAAAAAGGTTGATATATAAATCATTTTGAGTATGATAATAAATGCCCTCACCATATTTTGCCTGATTTTCAAAGCCTGTGCCTACGCAGCACCAAAACGAACTGTCGGGGGTACTATAGACTTTGTGCGCCCCGGGCAGCATCGGCAAAAAATAAGCGATCATGCCGGTAGCCGGATCCTGTTGGCCCAGGATATGGTTGAATAATGCTTTCTCATAATAATCGGCATATTTTACATTGCCGCTATGAATGTACAAATGACGCGTCAGCTTCAGCATATTATACACATTGCAGCTTTCGCCGGTATACCCCGTTAAATGGGTTGAAATAGCATCGGGCTGAAAAAAGTGCTCACGGTCACTATTACTACCGGTAGCAAAAGAATGATGTGCAGTAACGGTTTGCCAGAAGAAGCGAACAACGGAATCCACCCCGGCATTACCTTCGATTTCATAGTTGCGTGTTACGCCCAGCAGTTTGGGAATATATGTATTTGCATGAGCTCCCTTTAAATTATCAATTCCTGCCTTCAAGGGATCAAGCATCCGGTTATCATAGAAAAATTCACCGAGCCATTTATCTCTTTCTTCCCCCGTTATGGCATAAAGATTAAAAAAGACTTCGTTCATTCCGCCAAATTCATTCCGCAGCATTAACGACCGTTGGTCTGCGGTAAGCGGGCGCAGCTTTTTATAGGCCCAGACAGAAAAGTTTTTGGCTATATCCAATGCCTGATCATTGTTACAATATAAATACTGATCCAACACGCCCGCCAAAATTTTATGCAGCGTATACCAGGGTGCCCAAACTTTTTCACCCCGGATATTCCGGTTGATAAATTCCTGCGGAAAAGCGCTGATGTATCCATCCTGATTCAATGTTTTCTGAATCGCAGCCAAAGCTTTTATAATAGTATCGCCCTTTGATTTATAAATCTGTTCTCCGGTTGCAGCGTACATTAACGCCAACCCCGATAAAATATGACCCGTTGAATGCCCGCGCAATTCACAGTCCATGGACTCCCATCCCGCATATTTCTTTATTTCATCATAACCGCCTTCATTAGCATCATACATTCCTGCATTGGTATAGAAACTATGCAACAGGCTTTTGAGGCTGGTGGCCAGAAGCCAATGCTGCTCCCGGAGCATATTTTCTTTAAAACGGCTGTCAAGCAGCTTTACTTCCGAAAGATCAAAGCTGTACACTGCGGGCTTTAGCCGGTCTTTTATTGCAAATTTACCTTCATGCTGACCGGGGTAGTGGGACTGCGCAGGCACCACCGAAACCGACAGCACCAAAAGCGCCAATAATAAACTTTTGAACCTCATCTTACCTTCTTTTATATGTTCCAACAACATGATCAACATACTTACTGCTTCCGGAATTGAATATCCTCAACGTGTTCGCCAACAAAAAATCTCGCGATATCACTTGTTTTATACCATTTGGGTTTGGACGGCATATCGTCATAAATCAACTTACCGTTTATACGCAAATTTTCAAAAACGATGTTTTTTATCTTTCGGTCATCACTGTACCCGGCAATTACAGATAATTCAGCATGTGCGCCATTGTAGACAATGTCTTTGAACAATACGTTCTCAATACCCCGACCGGGCGATGTACAGTATTTTTTATTAAAGAATACCCGCAGGTTGACTAACTGCCCCTGCCGGAAATCTTCCACCCGGATATTTTCAAAACGAACATTGCGCACCAGGTTATTATCACCGGCATTAATGCTCATACAGCCCTGATAATCTACCTGCGCTTCTTTATGATCCAGGATATCAATATTCCTGTAGATAAGATTCTGGAGGGTATCGGGATGGGGGGTGTTCCCATGGGTACCGATCAGGATAGGATGTGCCACATCGGCCCACAGGCTGGCGTTTTCCATCACGATATTATTGCATCCTCCCGTAAATCCTCCGCGCGTTCCGTATACCGTTGTACAATCATCCGAATTGCGGCAAAAAACGCCATCAAATAACACATTGTTACTGGCAAAGACATTCAGACCATCGCCCCAGCCATAATAACTGATGCTTTTTACATTGCGGATAACAACATTATCAGAGCCCCCGGTGGGACACTGGGTAAGACAAATACCTTCCACCAATACATTTTTTGAATTGGCGATACGAACGCCCTGCTTCACTGAAACATCAATAATACCACGACCCATAATTTTCACATCCTGCGCATGATCTACCAACAACTGTCCCATCAAAACAGCACCACCCGCTACATATACCGTTTTGCCAGATGGCACTTTAAGTACTTTACCAAAATCATGTATGCCCGGGCCAAAATAAATAACATTGGTATCGCTTTTATTGTATACGAAATCATCAACGGAGTTGGCGAATAAATGCAGGTTATGAAAAATATCGCCATTGATTTCTACCGACAAATTGCGCGGCTTCCGTAATTTAAAATATAACGTATTCCCTTTCACTTCCGACCCAATGTCATACGACAAAGGCCTGACGCGTGCCGAACGAATACTTCCTTTGTTATTCGTAACCGCCAATTCCACTTGGCCGGAAAAATCAAAAGTGCATAGGGAAGCGTCACGCACCGTATGTTTTGCAGCCACAACTTCATCCACTTTTACATTATAGGTATACAAATGCTGCCACACGCCGCCGGGCTTGCGTACTTTTACGGTAAAATCACCATTATGCAAAGAAGCCGGTGCGTGCTCTGGTCCGGGATAAACCCTTAATTGTTGTGCGGCTGCGCCAGTATATAAAATCAGTAATAATACAACGCCTGCGATCTTTTTCATTTTATCAGTTTTTTTTCCAGCTCCTCTAATGACACTCCTTTTGTTTCGGGCACCCTGGTCAGTATCCATACAAGCTCCAGGAGCATCATAAATGCAAAAAAGGCGAATATCGGCCAGGGGTTATCTTTAAAAATACCATCATTTGCATCAAGAAAAACAGGGGTAATCAGCGTAATCAACGCCGCGAACACCCAATGCACACTGGCTCCAAACGACTGGCCCAGCGCGCGGATATGATTGGGGAATATCTCAGAGATAAACACCCAGATAACAGCGCCTTGTCCAATTGCATGTGATGCAATAAACAGCAAAAGAAAGGATAACAAGAACATAGAAGATGCGTGCGTATAAAAAGCAAAAGCAACCATACTTAAGCTGACAATATAACCAACAGCGCCCCAAAGCAGCAGGGTTTTTCGTCCCACACGATCAATAAAGTATAAACCGACAAACGTGAAAATAAGATTGGTTCCACCAATGGCAATGGAGTTCAGCAATGAGTCTTTTGAGGCCAGGCCCGCACGTTCTAAAATCTCCGGCGCGTAGTACAGGATGAAATTAATACCCGACCATTGATTAAAGAAAGCCACAAAAAAAGCCAGCCATACAACAGGACGGTATTTTTTATTAAAAAATCCAGAGTTGCCGTTTTGCTGCTCTTTTGCCGTACTGCTTTTTATATCATCCATTTCGGCGGCAACATTACCAATACCCAATTGCTGCAATACCTGCCGGGCAGCATTATCATCTCCTTTGCGGGCGATCAGCCAGCGCGGACTTTCAGGAATGGAAAACACCAACAATGTATAAATCAACGACGGGATGGCCATTACGCCCAGCATCCAGCGCCAATCATTTGCACCGCCCATGCCTTTTAAAAAATAATTGGAGAGGAATGCGATCAGGATTCCGAATACAATATTGAATTGATACATAGCTCCCAACCGGCCCCTTGTTCCCGGTGTGGAAATCTCTGAAATATAAGTAGGTGCGGCTACCGAAGAGATGCCGATGCCCACCCCACCAATAAACCTGAAGAAAGAAAAGACATAAGCATCCTGCGCCAATGCCGACCCGATCGAAGAAACGGTAAAAAATATACCTACCCAAAGCAAGACCTTTTTCCTTCCATATTTTTCTGTTGGAATGCCCCCGAATATGGACCCGATCACGGTGCCCCATAACGCCATCGACATAATAAAAAAGCCATGAAACCAGGGAGACGTATGCCACAATTCCTTTATTGGCATATTAGCACCGGAAATCACAACCGTATCAAATCCGAAAATAAATCCGGCCAGTGCGGCTATAATGGATATCCCGAACAGTGTTTTGCCTTCGTTTACCGATGTATTTAAATCCCCCGCAGTATTTATTTGCATTATATTCTATTTTAAGTTTATAGTGGTTGCAGCCATATCGCCTGTCCGCCCGAAGGTTTGAGCTGAACCGGCAAAACCGTTTTTGAAGTTATACTTATTTTTTTTACACCCACTTTGGTATTTGTATTTACTGT
>JAGIAQ010000007.1:14591-51233 GCA_017744795.1 Niabella sp.
ATCACTATAAACGGTTGCTTCGTATTTTTTACCGGCTGGCAAAAAATCAAAACTGATCGTCACCCGCCGGGCCTCGTCATTCGTTATAGTGCCTACAAACCACTCCTTCCCCTTTCTGCGGGCAGTTGTGATAAAGATGCCCGGGTGCCCCTGCAGTACTTTAGTTTCATCCCAGCTTGTGGGGATATTCTTCCAAAACTCCAGTTCAGGTTCATTGTTGCTCATTGCCGGTTTATCGTACCAAAACAGCGTTTGTATCGGACTGTAATATATTGCAGCTAACGCTAATTGGTGGGCGTGTGTGGTTTTGATCCTTTTATCATAATAACAAATCGTATAATCCGCCGCCCCTGCTATAAACCGGGTAAAGGGCAAAACGGTATTGTGCGTTGCATCGGGCATTTCTTCATTGCCCCTGATGCCTTCCGCAGTCATCAGGTTGGGCCATGTCCGCTGCTCACCGGTAGGGCGCCAGTCATCATGAACATTCACCATTATCCTGTTCATCGCAGCTTTGCCGAACATCGCTTCTAGCCAGGTTGTCCAGCGGTGCGATCCTGCCTGTACAAAACCGAACTTAACGCCTTTTATGCCCCAATCCCGGTACACCCTGAACAGAGAATCGGACTGCGCCAGTAATGCCTGCTGATTTACATACAACCAAACCCCGATACCCTTCTCTTTCCCGTATTTAATAATAGCGGGCAGATCAAAATCCGGTATCGCAACTTTTGTTGCATCGGAAGCAAAACTAAATGCGGGGCCATACCATTTCCAATCGAACAAAATATATTGTAATCCATGTTGCTGCGCGAAATCTATATTTCCAAAAGCATCTTTTGTAGTTTGCGTCATTACCCGCATGATCTTCCCGGGCTTTATCCAATCTGTTTCTTTTATTTTCAACGGCTCATTAAGGTTCAGCAACAGGCTGTTGTTTTGTACCAGGTCGCCTGCACGTTCGGCGATCATGATCACCCTCCAGGGCGTACCAACGGGCGAGATCAAATCGGCCGGCGTATACATTGATGTAACGATCGTGTGGGGCCTGGTATCGCTTAATTTAAATTTCGTACGCGCGTAATCTACCATTGCTGCTTCTGTCAGGCAGGCATACCAGCCGTTGGGCAGTTCCAGCGTCAGCGGTCTTTCACTTTCAGCGGGCCAGTTATTTAATGCAAGCAATTGATACGGCGCCTGCGCCCAGGCATGATGCCAGGCTTTGGTTCCGGAAGGCAGAGCAAATTCCGTGCGTTCATTCATGACACGGTAATAAGTGCCTTTTTCATTTTCCGGGAAAAAGTAGCGCAATGCAACACCTTCATCGTAAGCCCGTAGCTGTACGTCCAGCTTGTAAATAGGGTTGTCATCTTTTATCAAATGAATAACAGCTTCGTTATAATGATCCCTGATATTTTTTTGCTCACCGTAAACCGGCTGCCAGCTGCTATCTTTAGCCCCATAATCGATATGCGTAACCTTCAAATTCTCGCACCAGTCTTTATGTTTATCCACTTTAAGCGCCATCGCCTGTTCGCTCAGGTGATTGTCCAGTTGAATATCCAGCAATGATTCGCCGATCACCGGTTGACCTTTATAATCAACCGTATAAAACAGCGCGCGCGTTGTATCAGTCATTTTTTTCTGATAGCAACGCACTGTAAGGTTTTTACCGGGAGATTGAATCGTAACTAAAGAGCCGTCAATAATCCGCTGAGCGGTAACAACACCGGATAAAAATAAAATGCTTATAATAAATAATAAAAACTTCACTTGTTATAATTTTTCATCAAAAGATCGTTGCTCCCGTGTTTTCTTTAACCGTGTTAACGCTTCGATATAATAATAATCTGCATAAATAATGGACGCATCTATTTCCCCGCCATTGGGCTTGTGACCGGTGCTGTGTAAAAGGAATGCATCATTGGCGTTACGACTTTGGTATTTTTCAGAAGATAAGGCCGCCAGCATTGCAACCGCCTTGTCGAAATACATTTTTGACCTTGCTCTATCCGTTACAAAGGTTGATAATTCCAACAATGCCGAAGCTGTAACCGCCGCTGCAGAAGCATCACGGGGCGCGTTCGGAATAGCCGGATCATCGAAATCCCAATAAGGTATTAAATCTTTGGGCAATTTTTCCAGGTAGACATTGGTTACCTTTTGGGCAAAATCAAGAAACCGCTGGTCTTTCGTTTCCCTGTACACCATGGTATACCCGTAAATGGCCCATGCCTGTCCGCGCGCCCACAAACTGCTATCGCTAAAACCCTGGTGCGTAATTCCTTTTATTTTTTTGCCGGTAGCTGTATCATACACAACAACATGATACGAGGTATAATCAGGCCTGAACTGATTCCTCATCGTGACGGTGGCATGACTCACTGCCATATCATGCAGCCTCTTCCCGCCGCCGTGTTTAGATGCCCAGAATAGCAGCTCCAGGTTAATCATATTATCCATAATGGTGTTATGCCGCAACGGCCAGTCTACTCCCGGAACTTCACGGGGCCATGATAAAATAGTTCCCACTTTTGCATTATACAGGGTAGCGAGTGAATCTGCAGCACGTAAAAGAATGTTCCTGTACAAGCTGTCGCCCGTTAACCGGTATCCATTACCTGCACTGCAATACAGCTGAAAGCCGATATCATGATCAATTGCAGACGAGTCTGCCAGTGGAAACAGCAACCGCGAATAGCGCTCCGCGGCTGCTTTCCATTTTGGTTGCTTATTAAATTCATAAGCAAACCATAATATACCCGGCCAAAAGCCGCTGGTCCAGTCCCGGTAATTTACACAATACCACTTCCGGCTTCCGGGAGCAATACTACGGGGAATACTTAAGGTAGCTTCCTCTGCTGCCAGTGTTTTTGAAGCCTGCCGGAGGCAATAACGCAATGTGCTGTCCGTTTTTACCGAAGCAGTTTTACAACTCCCCAGGAACAGGGTCGCTAAAAGGACAAGGGCGAATAATTTCATACAATTTTATTCCCAGCGGTTAAATAACAAAGTACCATAACCCGGATTATCGGCCCAGGCTGGCGCACCTTCCGGCCGGATGTGTTGCAACACCTGCTCTGTGTAAGGCATCGACAATCCTTTTTGTGTTACATAATGGTTATAGGCCATTTCAAACACCGCACGGAAGCTACCCCGTGCATTATCCGAGATATGTTCGGGCGTATAATCTTTATAGTTCCGTTCATGATAATCATACCAGGTACGGAAGGGAACCGTATTCCCTAAATTATAAGCTGCTGTATATTCATACCCGCGCATAATAGCGTTCGCTGATGCCGCATATAAGGGTATCCCCTGATGCTCCGCAATTTCACACAGCTCCGCCAGGGACCCCAGTGCCAGCATGGAATGCGCCTGATCCCGGTTGCTTTCCTGCAATTGTCCGGCATCCGAAACAATGTATTGATCGATACTGCCGTTGCCTTCACCATGATAGAAATACGTGACCACCTTGTTAACCATGGCGGCATCATCCGTATAAACCGCAATGGCCATCAGGGCTTTCATGCAAATGATATCCCAGTTACCATGCGAAGCCGGACTAAAATTGCGCAAGGTTGGATAGAATGCGGTCTGAAGCATCTTGCCTAATTGAACAGCAGCGGTCTCCGGCCATTTATCATAGGTATAGCGCATGATCTCACCGGCGTTCGCCAGCAAAAAACCATACAATCCGTTTAACTGTGCATCCCCGCCAACTATCCCAACGGCTTTATTAGCATACGCGTCCAATATCTGTATGGATTTTTGTGCATGCAGGGTGTCGCCGGTAATATACCACATCAGGGCATTGTAATAAGCACCCAGCACATCGCGTTCTACGAGGGCTTTTACAGAACCGCCGCGCACACCGTCCACGTATACATTATTATCCCTGGTAAAATAAGTAAACGGTCCGCGCAACAAGTAATCGGAATGAGAGTGGTAATCGTTTTGCAACAGCTGATAACAGGCATAAGCCTGAGGTTTCTGATCCAGCACCAGCGACCGGATGCGGTTGAGATCAGCTTTGGAATGCAGGAGACCGGGATGCTTGAATTGTTTGCCAAACGAATAGGGCGGTGGCGGTTGTATATTCAATTTTGCCCGCATGTCTTCTACCGATCGGAAGCTTTTGATCCACGATACGGTATAACCGATATCTCCCGCCGCCAGCTGTGCCTGCGTAAGCTCCACTTCTGCCAGTTTGAACTGAAACCGCCACAGGAAAACATCCCCCCCGGGAACGGGGTTTGTGCCCAGTCCCCCATTGCGCAGATCCCAGTAGTAGATATTGCTGCCATCCGGCTGTTTAATTACCGTATGGTTATTGTTGCGGTTATTGTAAGAGCCGAGGTTCGTATCAAAAAAGAAGTTAGACTTCGGGGGTTTCCGCATTTTTATGGCGATCACGGGGTAATTATCTTTATTAATAGTGAGACCGTTCCTGCGGCTAAAATCGCCGCGGTAATAAGGAATCGTAGCATTCTGCAGCCACATGGTAGCAGCCATTTTACCATTTTCGAGGCGGCCCGCCGGTGCATTCCAGTTGAGCGTATCCATTTTACTGAAGTCGTCATTAATATAACCGCTTAACAGGGAGTCCTCCATCAGCGCAAGGTTATCCCGATTCTCTTTAGATAATAGTGCCGATGCGGAATCTTTTTCCCGGAATGCTTTTTGACAGGCGCTAAGGCAACAAAAAAAACAAGCCGCCAGCAAAATAAGATTGCAATTTCGTTTCATATGTTTATTTTTTATCGTTGTAGGTTCCTACAAAAAATTATTAATTACGCGGGGTAACGGTGAAAGTGCCTATAGAATCGAGCTTATTGGTCCATACCTGCAGGCTTACTTTCCCTGATGTGGCTGTTGCGGGCACCTGCACTACAATCTGGTTATTGGAGCTGCTGACCACAGTGGTTGCCGGAATACCGCCAAACCAAACTTTTACGGCTCCCGTAAGGGTGTCAAAATTTGACCCTGTGATGGTAACATTACTACCGGGGTAGCCGGTGACCGGGCTCATACCGGAGGCAACCGGAACGGGATAAGTGAAGGTCCGGTAGGCCGGCCCTTTTTCGCAACCTGCTATTATAAGAGTTGCTATGAATAAGCTTCCTATTAAACAGATGAATTTATTTCGCATAAAATTTTATTTAAAATGAATAATGAAATGCCCCTGTTAATAGCCCGGGTTCTGAAGCAGTTTATTGTTTAATGTGATCTGGCTCAGCGGTACGGGATACAAATAATGTTTTTTGGCAACCGAATGATTTGTTTTACTGTCTACCACCACGCAACTCAGGGTACCTTTAGGCGTTTGCACCGCTTCTTCTCCAAACACATAAGTGGAGGGATGATAGAGCGACGTCGCATTACCCGAGGCATCTTTAAAGGGCGTATTATACGACGCATCGCCCACCACCATTCCCAGGCGGGAGGGGTTCAGCGCAGCTTCCAGGATACCCCAGCGTTTCAGATCGTCAAAACGGCGGCCTTCGCGATATAATTCAACGGCTCGTTCCCGGCGAATCTCCATAAGCATATCCAGGCCGTTTGCTGTAACCAACGCGTTACTCAGGTGCGCTACAGCTCCCCTGTCTCTCAGCTTATTAACAGAAGCATCTAACTGCGCGTCCGTAATAGTGCCATTCAACTCATATAAAGCTTCGGCGTACATCAGGTATACTTCCGCCAAACGGATGATGGGGTAATTGGCTGATTCAGTATTGTCCGTCCTGCGGCTTCCATACCCATACACCGCATATTTACTATTGGCATACCCGCTGGCGCCCAGACTGCCATAATCCAATGTAACAGCAGTTGCGGCGGCGGCATTACCGTACAAATAATTGATCAAACGATAGTCCCTGTTCTTAAATTCATCACCTGTTTTGTGATATCCCTGGAACAAGGGCGATTTGTCTGGAGGCAGGCCATCACTACACACCGCCATATCCACAAACTTGCGGCTGGGATAGAGTTGCCAGGAGGTCCAGGTAATATTTTTCCCGCCTTTTTTCAGCGTATAATCATACAGGGTGTATAAAATAAATTCCTTGTTGCCCGACTTGTCAAATCCCCCGGGGTTGCTGGCCGCGTCTTCCAGGTTAAATAAATACCAGGAGCTTGCATTGGCCATGCTGGCTACCCCGTTTTTATTCCATATTTCGTATCCGCCATTATCCATAATGTCTTTACACAGGGCCACAGCATCTGCTAAATAATTTTTTGCATTCGCTGCATCATACCCCGCGGTACCGCCACCTGTTGCTTTACCGTCGCCATCAGTAGACTGGCCTACATATTTTTCCCAGGTTGCTTCATATAATTCCACCTGCGCTTTAACGGCTTCGGCGGCCCATTTACTTACGCGGCCTTTATCGGCAGCAGCTATATTTTGTTCGGTGGGCAAATTAGCAATGGCTCCGTTCAGATCCGAAAGGATCTGCTTTACTACTTCATAGCGGCTGTTGCGGGGCGCAAATAATTCGGGGGAACTTGTGGTCAATACGGTAGTGTCAACAGGCACGCCCCCATAGGTTTTCAATAAACCAAAATAAGCAAATGCACGAAAGAAATAAGCTTCGCCCACATACTGGCTGATATTACCTCCACCTGTATAGCCACTGGCTTTTGATAATAAGGTATTGCAGCTGCGGATGCCCGAATAATCCCAGGACCCGTTGGTACTGGCGGCAATAGTACCATGCCCCAGGTCATAACCGGCACCGTTGGCGTTGGCCGACAGGTCGGAATTATTGTCCATCGTATTAAAATCCCAGCCCGGGAGCTGTCCGTAAAACCCGGTAGCATATGTTTTAAAATCCGCGGGCTTTTTAAAATATACTGCATCCGTAAAATTCGCAGTGGGCTTTAAGTCTATAAATTTTTTCTGGCAGGCAGCAAGGCTGATCAGCGCTCCGGCCATAATATATGTTGACAGTCGTTTCATCTTATAAATATTTTAGCATGATTAGAATCCTATGTTTACACCGAACGCCCAGGTGCGGGCAAACGGATAACCCGAATTTTGCGAGGTCTCGCCCATCTCCGGATCAAATCCGTCCTTAATATGGGCCAGCTCCCATAAATCATTTCCTGAAAAATAAATGCGCACTTTTTCCAGCTTCAGTTTCCTGATCCAGGCCTGCGGCAGGTTATAGCCAACGATCAGCGCTTTTAAGCGGATGTACCGGTTGTTCTGCAGCATAAAGTCGTTATTGGCATAATCCCATTTTGCACGAGTAGGATTAACCGTTAAGCGCGGATAAGACGCATTCGGATCATCAGTGGTCCATGTTTTACCGAGGAAAGAAGGGTTCTGATTCGTATAAAGCGCATTAAACGGATAAGACATCCAGCCGCTACGCATGATCAGTTGTTTTAACTGTCCCTGGAAAAACGCGCTGATATCAAATCCCTTCCAGGAAGCGCCCAGGTTGGTACCAAATGTATAATGCGGTGTGCCATCACCGGCGTAAACCAGTGAACTGGTGCCATTGCCGGAACCTGTTATCGTTCCACCGGTGCCCGCCATTTTTTTAGTGTCGCCGGGGCGTAAAGCAACGGCTGCATTGTTCTGCGGTAAACCCGCCAGATCGGGACTGCTGCCATACTTGGCATAATAGGCATCTACATCGGCCTGGTCTTTAAAATAGCCATCGGTTTTGTACACAAACCAGGGCTGATAAGGATAGCCATTCACAATGCCCATTTTACCAGGGGAGTACGAATCTGCCCCCTGAACACCCGTTACTTTTGTAGTGGTATTACTTAGCGTCAGCGCAATATTATAGGCAAAATCTTTTACATGATCATCCCACTTCAGAATGGCTTCCCACCCCTTAGTGCTAAAGTGCCCGCTATTGGTTTTAGGTGCTGCACCGCCCAAAACAGAAGGATAATTTACATTCACCAGCATCCCGATATTATCCTTGCCGAAATATTCAAAAGTGGTATTCAGGCGGTTCTTCAGAAATCCCAGGTCAAGGGCGATATTTTTCATCTTTACCCGCTCCCATGTACGGTCATAACTGATGATACCATTATTAAGCAGGGAGGAAGAATTTTGCAACGCCGCCGGCAATCCCAAAACGGTGGTACCTATTTTTACCAGCGACAAATAGTCAAATTCACCCAGGCCGGTTGCCTGGTTGCCGGAGGTACCGTAGCTTGCCCGCAGTTTACCAAAATTAAGAACAGGGTTAAGATCACTTAAGAAATCTTCCTTTGTAAATACCCAGCCAACGGAAGCGCCGCCATAGTTCTGGAACTTATGACCGGCAGCAAAGCGGGAGCTTCCATCGATCCTGCCCTGCAGTTCTAACAGATATTTTTCCGCGTAGTTATAATTGAACCGGCCCAGGTAGGCATAGTTGCCGTATTGCGAACTAAACCCATTGTTGGTTTGCACAGCGGTAGAGGCCAGGCTAATGTTCTCAACACCCAGATCCGTAAACCCCACACGATTAGCGTCGATCCACTTATAATCGGTTTTTTGGGCTTCGATACCTGCAAATGCCGAGATATTATGCAATTGTTTGAAAGAGGTATTGTACCGCAGCAACGCTGAATAATATTGCAGGGTGCTGGTCCACGACTTGGCATAATAACTGGTTTTGGTAGTGTCTATGCCTCCGGCCCAGCCCGTCTGCCGGGTGCCATACCAGTTATATATCGGTACTGCCAATATATATTTATCTTCTGTAAAGCGTTCGTTCTGCATGGACGCTTTTGCCTCAAGTGACAGTCCTTTTACTATTTGATAAGTAGCCTTCAGATCCACCCTGCCGGTGAGTGAATTCTGGTTATCCCTCCCCCCGTCTGATGTTAAAGCAGCCGGGTTCCTGTTGGCGCCGCCATCCACCCCATTAAAAACAGGGAACCATTGACCGAAGGGGTTTTTAGCCGGGAAGAAAGGCATATCGTTTGCGTATAGCGTAGCATCCAGCCCTACAGAAGGTGTGGAAGTTTTAGCATCTACCACGCTGACGCCGGTTTCCAGCTTTAAACGGTCGGATAGTTTAATATCATAATTAAACCGGAGATTGTATTGCTTTTGTCCATCATATGCCGTAGCAAGATTTCCTTTATTATCCGCCATCAGGAAAGACAGGCGGTAGGCCGATTTATCGGTACCGCCGGAGATGCTCAGGTTATTTTGGTACGAATAACGGGTGGCAAACAGTTCCTTGATGCGATTGGTATTAAAAATAAAATAGTCAACATTGGGCCAGGTAGCAAAATGATACGCACCTTCCACGCCCTGCTGCATCTTCAGCAAATTGTCCTTCGTACCCCAAACCCACCAGTTGGGTGTTGCTTCTTCTTTATTGGCATCGATCCACATCGTTGCATACTGTTGCATATTGGGCGAATAACCGGTGATACCATTGGTAGTAAAACGCGTATTGCTTCCAATATCATAATGAGTTTTACCTTTCCCCCGTTTGGTCGTCACGAGGATAACCCCGTTAGAAGCCGCACTACCATAAATGGAACCGGCAGCATCTTTCAATACCGAAATACTTTCAATATCATCCGGGTTCAGATTTAAAAAGGAGAAGTTGTTCAATGCGGGCGTTCCGTCCACAACGATCAGCGGTGCGCTCCCGTTCACGGAGCTCAGGCCCCTGATCACAAAGTTCAGGCCCTCATTGCCCGGGCGCGGGGAAGTACGCGTTACCACCAGTCCCGGCGTTTCACCCTGTAACGCAAGGCCAATATTGGTTACTGCCCGGTCCTGGAACGCTTTTGACGAAACGGTTTCCACCGAGCCGGTAAGGGTGGCTTTTTTCTGGCTGCCATAGCCCACTACCACCACCTGGTCCAGGTCTTTGGAGCCCGGCTCCAACAACAGGTTATCCAGCCTGGCATTAGCGCTCACTTCCTGCTGCAAATAACCGACAGCAGTAATGACCAGTATAGCATGATCCGGGGCGCTTAAAGAAAAGGAACCGGCGTCGTTCGTTTTGGTGCCCGAGGTAGATCCTTTTACAAAAACGGAGGCGCCAATAACCGGCTGGCCTGTCTTTGCATCTGCTATTTTGCCGGTTACTGTTTGCGTTTGGGCCATTGCAAAATGCGGACAAATGGCAAGAAAAACCCACGAGGCGATCAAGCAGGTCCATTTTGGCAATCGTTTACTCTTTTTCATATAATAATTGTTGTTGTTTTTTAAATCGATTTAGCTGTGGTTAAATAATTATACAAGTGGTTTTACTGAAGATTCCCTTCTGATGAGCTGCGCCGGCAATACGATGGTGCGGGGTTCGCAGATCCGTTCTGCGGTAAGCGCTTCTCTTATATTTTGAACGATCGCCCTGGAGATCTCCCCTACAGGCTGTGCCACCGCTGTTACAGAAGGTGAGAATAAACTAAAATGAGCGTTATCATCAAAACCCACTATACCGATATCGCTTCCGACTACCCATCCCAGGTCTTTTAAAGCCTGCAAACCCGCTATGGCCAGGTAGTTGGTGGCAAACAGCACCGCTTCCATCGTCTTATTCTTCTTAAAAAAGTTTCTTATTTGTAGTGAGGTTTGATGAATATCCAGGTTATAAGGGATCTCCAGCAGGATCGTTTTCGACTGTCCGGCCTGCGCCAGGGCATCCTTATATCCCAGCAACCGGTCGGCCATTTGCACCTGGTCGGAGCGCAGCGTAACAAAGGCCACTTCTCTATAATCGTTATTAAACAGCTCCATGGTGCCCATATAGGCACCACCCCGGTTGTCGATCATAATATTGCAGGTGTTCAGCGTCTTAAAATAGCGGTCGTATAAAACAACGGGTTTGCCGGATTCAATTAATTCTGAGATCTCCTGCTCCAATCCCGGACTGGGCGCTATAATAAAGGCATCTACCTTATGCTCTTTTAACAAATCCAGGATAAGGCTGGCATCGGCAGTCTTATTTTTGGTGCTTATAAAAAGCAATTTATAGCCGCTGTTCTCCAACCCCATTTCCACACCTCTGGCGATGGAGGAAAAAAAAGCATCTGATATATCTTCCATCAGCATTCCAATCAGATTGCTTTTCCCCGTTCTGAGGCTTTGGGCGATAATATCCGGCTTGTAATTAATATGACCTAAATGATCTTCCACCTTCTTAATCAGTTCACTGCTGATGCGATTTTCCTTCGCCTTACCATTGATGATGAAAGAAATGGTGGTGGCTGACACGCCCAGATCCCTCGCAATCGTATGTATGGATTTCTTTTTCCTGATCATTTTAACAATCGTTAGTATGCGGCACTTAATCCGTTTAGCACTTTTTATTAGCTTTTGAGATAAACCGATTTAGCTATATAAATGCAGCGGCTACGATTGCAATATTAAACTGTGAAATGAAGGACAAACGGTGGGTGGTTATCAAAAAAAGGGGGGTAAACTGACATTTTAGAAAAAATGTCAATTATCAAATACCAATTTTAAAATGTTGATTATCAGCTTATAGAAAGGAGACAAAGTAGCCAGGCCTGGCAAAACGCAAATTTATTTCGGAACATTTTTTTTAAAATTCCTGCAGCAAGGATCGCTGAAAGAGGCCTGTTACCCGGCCTGCCCTTTATTCATGATATCTTTATTTATTGTAAATTTATTAGCAAAGGGCTTGCGGTATTTTTTTATAAACTCAGAAGGGTTCATCCCAAATTGTTTGCTGAATTGCTCCCTGAAATAGCGGGCATCAAAAATGCCGATAGTGGTGGCCACTTCGTTCACATTGGCAGTTGTATCAATAAACAACCGGGCGGCTTTTCTTAAACGGACAAAGCGGATAAAGCTATTGAGCGACTGCCCCGAAACGGCTTTTACCCTTTTGGTGAGCGCCGAATAGCTCATGCCTAAAGCGGCAGCCAGTTTTTTGCCAGTAAACTCCTCATCATCCAGATGTTCTTCCACCAGCCGGATGCAGGTTTCTAAAAATTGACGGTATTGCTCCGGGATTTTTGTATCCTGCGCGGTGAGGGTAATTTCATTATAGAAATAGCGTTGCAGGCTGTTCTTATTCTTCAGCAGGTTGGCCACCCGGGCTAAAAGAAGCTCCTTGTCAAAGGGTTTAATGATATAATCATCTGCGCCTTGTTTTACGCCTTGTAATTTTAATGCATCGCTGGAAGTTCCGGTAAGTAATATCACGGGAATATGTCCCAGCACCGCACTTTCTTTGATCTTGTGACACAGGTCGATACCACTTAATCTTTCCATTGTAATATCGGTTATAATGATATCTGGCAATAGTTTTCCCGCCAGGGCGAGACCATCGGTTCCGTTAGCCGCGTCATACACTTGGTACCTCTCTTCAAAAATCAGTTTAAGGTATTCCCTGATCGTATCGTCGTCGTCAACAACCAGTACCGATTGTTTTTCACTGGCAACCAGGCCACCGGTATCTGCTGTTACAGCCGAACGCATCGGTACCACAGGTTCCTGTCCTTCCAGATCCTGCCTTATTTCCTGGAATACCGACGGCGCGGGAACATCCTGCTGCCCTAATTGCTCCTCACTAAAATGACCGGCTCCTTTCAATAAGTGTACCTCAAAAACAGCTCCCGTTTCCGCAGTGCCGGTATATTTTATATCGCCCTGATGGGCCAATGCAAACTGGCGGGCCAGGTACAACCCAATACCAAACCCGGGTTTTCCCCCGCCGGCCTGATAAAATTTTTCAAATATTTTTTCTGCACTGTTTACAGGAATGCCCGGACCGCTATCGGTGATAACAATATTCGCAGCTGTGACGGTGCCCATGATCGAAAAGACGATACTTCCCCCCGGGGGAGTATATTTCAGCGCATTGGACAACAGGTTATAAAAAACAATTTCAAGTTTTTCCCTGTCTGCGTAAAGTTCAATTTCCGCTTCATTGTTATTAAACTGGTAACTGATATTTTTTGCTTGTGCCTGTTGTACAAAACATAAATAAACTTCTTTACAAAGTTCGATCAGGTCCAGTTTAACCGGATGTATTTTATCCCATCCGGTTTCCTCCCGGCGAAACAGTAGCAGCTGGGTGGTGAGGCTCAGCATCCTGCGGGCATTCCGGTACACAATTTCCATTTCCCTTTCTTCTTTTTCGGGCAATAGCGCGCTTTTTTCCAGTATATCTTTAATGGGGTTAATGATCAGCGTCAGCGGTGTTCTAAACTCGTGGGAAATATGGGTGAAGAAGGATGCGCGGCGTTCGGCCACCTCCCGCTCCTTATCTGCAATAGCTTTTTCTGTTTCCCGCTCCGACTGCTCCAGCGCCCTTTGAGTACGCTCCGTTTCCAGTTCAGCAGCATCTTTTTCGTGCTCCGATTTTTCGAGGGCCAATTCAACGGCCGCTTTCTCCCGCTCGGCCTTCTGCCGCTGCACTTCCACTTTCTGCAAATCGACCTCATACTTTAATTGTGCCTGTTTTGAGCGGTATTTCAGATAACTATAAATAAGCACAGAGGCAACCGCTGCATAAATAAGATAGGCCCACCAACTGCGGTACCAGGGCGGGAATACCCTTACAACAACGGCGATCTCGTTTTTCCAATTGCCATTTCTGTCGGTACTTTTCACGCGAAAGACATAGCGCCCCTCCCTGAGATGCGTATAGCTGGCAGTGTGATTATTGCCTGCATAACTCCAATCCTTATCCCACCCATCCATCATATATGCATAGGATATCTTGTTGGGAACTGAATATTCCAGTGCCGCAAAGTTGAAAGTAAATACTGCATTATTGTAGGGAACCGCAATAGCCGTAATTGCTCCGTCCCCTGTTTTGCGGATATAGCCCGGCACTAATGCAATCGATTTTCCATCCACTATAATACCTGTAATATGCAGCGGTGCATTGCCGCTGTCACTTCCAACACTATCAGGAAAGAAAAGGTTATATCCATTAATACCACCAAAAATAAATGCGCCGTCATGCAGCCGGGCCGCGGCATTAAAATGAAACTGGTCGCTTTCGAGTCCGTCACTGCGATAATAGTTTTTAAAACTGTGCTGTTGCGGATTGAATTTTGACAACCCATTAAAGGTGCCCAGCCAAAGATTCCCTTTACTATCGGGCAGGGTGGAGAAAATGCTATTATTGCTCAGTCCTTCCGTTGTAGTATAACGGGCAATGATTTGCTGTTGTTTCCGGTCGAATAAGACCAATCCGCCCCCTTCTGTTCCCAGCCATAAATGTCCCGCCCCGTCATCCGTAATCGTACGAATGAACTGCCCAATATAGAAAAACTGGTGCCGGTGATTTATTCGGTCGATCTTTACCAGATCCGTGATCCCGCCGCCCCAGAAATTCCCCTCCTGGTCTTCGTTTAATGAAAACAGATCTGACAATCGGTCGTCGAATAATTCAAAATCATCTTTCTCCCGGTTATAACGATAGAGCGCCCCCATGTCGCTTCCCCTCCGTAATGCAGACGCCCACAGCGTTTGATTACGATCCTCATAAAATGTATTAAACACTTTATTCGTTACACCTGTTTTTGTATTAATCGTTGTGTATCTTTTAAACGTTTGGGTTCCGGGCAACAACCGGCAAATACCGTTCGTAAACGTAGCCAGCCATATATTACCCAGGTGATCAATAGTAATATTATTAATGTTGTCGCTCGCTATGGAATTGGGATTTGCAGCATCATATCTGTAATGGATAAAACGACCGGTGCTTTTATCCAGCAGGTTTAAGCCGTTATCCTCTGTTGCCACCAGCAGGTTGCCATTGGCCAGCTCAGCTACCGATGTAATAAAATTGCCAGATAAGCTATTACTATTTCCCGGCTCATGCCTTATGGTAGCGAATTTGCTCCGATTCCCGTCCAGGACATTAATACCACCCCTTCTTGTGCCGATCCACAAACGCCCCTCCCTGTCTTTATATAACGAATAAATACCACTGCTTGACAGGTCATTGAGCCCGTCGCCGCCCGGCAGGTAACGCGTCTTCCCCTGTAATGGATCATAGATATTGAGGCCGCCGCCCATAGTGGCAATGAACAAATTATTCGGAGCGTCAACGGCAAGGGCCATGGCAATATCGGCATTGAGCTTAATGAGGGGCTTTGTCACTTTGTTCGCCGTTAGGTCGTAGGTGTAAATGCCCTCGTTTGTAGCAGTCCATAATATATTGCCGGCCGCCAGAATGTTGTTAACATATTTTATGGTCCCGTTCAGCAATGTCAGCGACCGGTCTTTATAATTAAGATTACAGATACCTTTTCCCTGAACAAAGGCCAGGGTGCGTCCAAATTTATCGAAGCCCAACGCCTGCACGCCGTAGTGGTATACTTTTCTGCCAACAGAATCCTGAAACGGGATCTGAACGGCTTCAAGCGAAGCCCCGGGGCAGATCATAAGCCCTTTTAGCTCTGTTGCAATTAATATATTATTCCGCGCATCGCACGCAATCGTTTTAATCACATCCCTGTCTAAACGGATGGTTTTATGCTCTATGACATTCTGATAATATACCGTCCGGAAAATATTACGCAACGGATCCAGCCGGCATACGCCCAGGCGGGTACCTAACCAAAGATTTCCCTGATGATCCTCGGTTATCCCATATATAACATTACTTAATAAGGAGGTAGTATCCCCGAATTTATTTTGGTACACTTTGAAGGAATAACCATCAAAACGATTGAGGCCATCTAATGTGCCAAACCACATAAACCCTTTTTTGTCCTGATAGATGGAACGAATGGTTTCATTGGACAACCCCTGCTCAACTCCTAATTTACTTACAGGCAATTGAGCCATTGCAGCACCTGTTACCAGGAAAGGGAATATGACAGTAAATAAGCGCTTCAACGTACACATTATAGCAGATCAAGAATGAAGAACAAATATAACCAGGCTTTTGAATAATAATTAATTTCTGATTATCAGTGTACTAATATTAGTCTGTTAGTAATTAACTTTTGGGGGTTGCAGTTTTTTTTTGCAACCTGAAACAGCCGGCTATTTTACTTCGATTTTCTTCGACTTTACCCCAATATTACTTTCCAGGTCTATGCCTTCGATCCAAAGGGTATACGTTATAGGTTTCCCATTATCAGCGGGTGGCAAATCGGCGGTGTAAAAACTAACCTGCGCCGCACCGTTTTCATTGGTAATGACCATCGGGTTCCAGTAAACAGTGGAACGATAATCTGGCAATGAATCACTTTGAACGTTTGCATTATAACGGGGGGTGTAAAACGTTTTTCCGTAGCAGAAAGGTTGAGGGTACAGGTAACCCTGACCGGGGATAGTTTTCTTAAATGGTCCCGAGCCCGAATAAGTGGTGACTTCAACAAACAGTATTTCTCCTATCAATTCAGGATCATAGATAACTCCATAATTATACTTTTGTCCATATTTCTGCCTGTATTGCGTTGACGTAAATACTTCAATACCTTTTACATCAGACCCCAAATAGCTTCTTAAATAATTCACCCTGCTTCTCAACGGCTGTTCAAGATCGAAACGAATGGAACAGGGGTCACTAAGAAATATTGAATCCGGCTCCGGTAAAAATTGCTCCAGGTCTACACCATCTATTATAATTTTTGCGTAAGTACGAACACCTATTCCCAAACAGGGAACCGGCACCCGATGCGGTTTTGTATTTGGAATGCAAGGATAGGCCCGTATTATAAAATAGGCGCTCCTTCCAAACCCTTTTACATTTTCAGCCAAAAGATCATATAGGTTTTTGTTGATGTTGGGTTTAATAATTTCCGGGCCAATCGTCTGGTCGGCCTTGCCGGGACCATTCAGGTTAAAAGAGCCGGGAATCCCTATATTTGTTTTTATAATAACTTCCGGCAATGTTCCTTTTTGTTTCAGATAAGCCTGGTTATAAACCTGCTTGCGTTGCAGCGTATTTAACAATGTGCTATCAATAGTTGTTCGATCATAGTGTTGTTGAAATACCATCTTGTTTGCACTTGCGTTGCCGGGCTGTTCAATTTCCACTCCCAGCCCCGATCTTCCTCCGCCTTGTCTTTTAGCCTGTACGGAAAAAGTAGCTGTATCAAATGCAGGCAAGTTAGTAAAAACAAAAACTCCGTCCTTATTGCTAACAGTGTCCCTGACAAAATTTATTTTCCGCCCCTTGGCGATTAAGATCAGGCGAGCGTCTTCCACGCCTCTATTCAAACCATTTGTAACTTTACCTTTTACCGTAAATTCCGGTTCCGCTTCATATTTAAATCTTGTGGTATCCCAATCATAATGCACAAAGCCCTGGGTAAGCATCAATGCATCCAGCGCGTCCCCCCTGCCTCCTGAAGGAGGGGCGCCCGCGCTGCTGAAATAGTAGCCGGGCGTTTCAATAGTACCTTTCAGATCAGATTGCAACAACAGATAGGATACAATATTCTGATCGGTGCGGCTATCTTTCTTCGCCTGACTGTCATCGGTTACCGCAAAAGAAAAGGTACCCATCACCGGTTTGCCTTCTCTGTTTTCTATAGTAATGGTTACAGGAACACTATCGCGCGGGTGATAGCTTTGCTGCAGCGTTTGTAACCGAATGTTTAGCTGATGACTATTATTGTTTACAAAAATGGCGCGCTCGCTGAGTAATTGGCCTTTGTCATTTTGCAAAACAAACCGTACCACGCCGGGGGGAAAGATGTTCTTCGAAAACTTTAATACCACGCCATCAGGCTTCACTGTTATTTTCTCCCTATAAACCGTAGCACCTTTTGCATCAGCCTGCAAAACATATTCCTTGTTAGCAAAAGCAGTCGTGGCTTGTATCTGCAGGCGAATGGCCGTGTCGATGCTATTTTGTGATACATGCAGCAGAACACCTTCAGGTTCCGGCCTTGGCAGGGGAACCTGTTGTCCGTTTTGCAAAAAAGCAGTATAGAGCTTACCCGCCTCAGGTATAAAATTAAAACTGCCCAAACCCTTGTACAGCGATTGAAAGGAAATAATCTCACCGCCTGTATTATCTTTTATCACGCCTTTTATATCATAACCCAAACCATCTTCGGCGATAGCCTTAAACCCAACAGTGTTGGGCAGCCCGGCCATCAGGTGGCCGCTTTCCGGCAATAATTGCAGGTCAATATTTTTACCGGTGAGCAAGGGAATGACCTTTCTGATATCCTTTTTGTCATTGCCAATTTTTGCAAATACAGGTGCAGCTACCTGTTCCCGGGTCAAAGGAAATTTTGCTTCCAATTGTCCTTCGTAATCTGTTTGCAGCTTACCTTCCCGGATAATTTTCCCTTTTTCATCGGTAATAAAAAAGGTGATTGGCTGGTTGCGTAGTGGCTCCAAATCATTTTGTTTGAACTGGTAGACCACGGAAACATCGTAACCCGCGGCATTCTCCCTAACCACCGGCGGTGCATTGCTCACCAGCCAGTGCTCTGTTTTAGCACCGCCAATAGTGAATTGCTTTTGAAAGAAAAGGCTGTCGCCGAAATTCTGCATCCAGTTGGTATAGGCGCGCAGCATATAGTTCCCAGGGGCAAAGGCCGCACCAATTGCAATATCTCCAAAACCCGTTCCTGCAAAGGCGTGCAGCGCGATCCGCTTTATTATTTCCTTATTTTCATCAATCAACTCCACGTATTCAATACCGCTGCGGATCACTGGCAATTGCGTTAACGCATCTACCAGGTAGCTTTTGAACCAGATAGTATCTCCTGCTACATAATTGTTTTTATCCGTATGGAGGTAAAGTTTTTCACGGAGCGAACGTTCCGCGCTTAGCACTCCGTTTAATACTGTCGGAGCATTTTTACTTTCAGGTTTTTTCGCTGTCCTCATATAATCGTACGGTAATAAGGTGGCTATTTTTTCATACATCCCCCAATACCCTTTAATGTCAATCTTGTTTCTCGGAAACAGCCTCCCGTCAGGTAATAAAATAATGGTATCCGATGGATTTTTCTTTCTGAACACCGAAGAGGCAACATACTCCAATAAGGGCGCAGATGTTTTTCTTTCAGAAAACAAAGATTGCATTTTTAGTTTTTGGTCCACCACAAAAAAACTGTCGGAAAGGCACCTGTTGCCATTTATGGTTTTAACAATAGCCGCTCCTTTTATTTTCCCTGCAATACTAAGTTTCCCCTTTTTATCTTCTTTGACCTGGTGAATACTATAGTCCTCTTCGCTGTTATAATAGAGCTTCCTTAAAAACCGTATACTGGATTGTGCATAGGTTTGTTGCCGGTTCCGGTCCCAGTCTGATTGCTGTTTTGAAGTACCCGTCATCTCCTGAAAACGCGCATATCCTGAAAAATAATATTCGGCACTATCATTGTCCTCCGCATTCTGAACCGTAAAATTCTGTAAATCATAATATACATTATACCCCAAAAGAGTATTACGGATCGTCAATACCGAATCAGCATAGGCGTTTAAACGGCCGGTATGGCTGTCAAAAGAAAAGTGGATGGCCCTTTCATTTTCTATCCGGCAGGCATTGCTTACATCCGTATCGCCAATAAATATTTTGGTAAAAAGGGGCATCCAACGGGCGCGCGCCGCTTTCGCATCTGAACGAATGACCACATCCGGCAATAGTTCTTCCCTGCGAACCAGTTGAATATCCCGGTGCAGATCATCGCCTCCAGGGGGTATGTTGATAATTGCAGTACGATATCCCACAAAGGATACAGCTAATTGAAAAGGAGGGCCGGGCAGGTTATTGAACTCATAATTTCCCAAACGGTTACCTGTCGTTGAAAAAGAAGTTCCGGGTATATATAATGTAGCATAGGGAAGCATTCTGCCTGCCGTATCGGTTACGCTGCCATGGATGCGAACGGTGCCCTGCGCAGCTGAAATAAGCGACGCGAGGAGCGCCACTGTAAAAATAAAATAATATTTATTTTTCCTCATCATATGAAAGCAGCTTACTACCATAAACAAAAGACGTTAGTTCTGTGTATTTCTAATTTGCCGGCAGACCTCCTCTTCCTTTATTTATTATTATTGAACTTTCCAATATAATAATGCAGGTATGTTTTAAGTACCATTGAGGCCCCTAATACAGGACCAAAAAATCTTATACTATCAGTCATGATTGCAAGCGACTATATGGTTGTTTGATTATAGGCAAGATAAGAAACATTGGCTGTGGCAGCAGTTGAAAATTTTCAACCGCTACCAGGCCGACGATCCTGTTTCCGTTATCTTTTTAGATACAGCTGCTGTTGCAACTTCGTTGATCTCCTTCCAATCCCGTTTACCGTTGGGCAATAGGAGGGTCTCCGGGTTGGTGTGTATAAGGATCAATTCCGTTGCCGTAATATCTTTGGCGTCCAACGGCACAAACAGCACCGCCACGTCTCCGTTAAAACCCGCCGATCTGTCAACACGCCCTTCCGGGGTAAGCCGCCCATAAAGGGGCTTTGCCGTAAAATGGCCCCAAAGCTGATCCCCTATTCTGAGTTCATGAAAGTTATTCCGGTGCAACGGATAACGAAAATAATACCCGATGCGGCCCGCTTTTCTTAGCTGATCCAGGTTAAGATCATCGATCATTATTTATTTTTTGTACAGCCACTCCCTCTATAAAGATAAATTAATAGTCATAAACCGGCACGCGTTTTTATAACTATGAAAGAATGGCCACAGAAGCACAGAAACGCAGAAAGGGACTTTAGGTCAGCCCCATTCGTGAATTCTGTACAACAAAACCGTTCAAACTAATTTTTTTGGCCCGCAGATTACGCAGACCCGCGCCATCGGCGCGACGCAGATCACACTTCATTTTTCTGCGAAAGTCTGCGAAAGAAGCATTAAAATTTATCATTTTAATAATGAGATCCCTTAATCCGCCCCTTCCTGGCAGCGATTTGAAATTTAAAAGAGAGCGCGTAATTTTTCTTACATTCACACAGTTTTTTTAAGATAAATAATTATTCTACCGAATCAAATTAATATGGACGCTCAATCACAAAATGTATTGGACTACCACGGCACCAACACCGTGTTCATGGTTTGGAATTTTAAAAAAGGAGCAAAAGTGAAGGCCGCTTTTAAAAGGATCTGCGCCCTTGTTATTAACCTCAATCATTCGGCCTATACCCGTTTTCCTGATGCGGGGGTGAGCTGCGTAATGGGAATCGGGCATGATGCCTGGCAGCGATTAGGCCTTCCGGAGCCGCTGCCCAAAGAATTGGAAAACTTTGTTCCTGTTGTAGGTAAAAAGCATACAGCCGTGGCCACACCCGGGGACCTGCATTTCCATCTTCGTGGCAACGATCGTAGTATCTGCTATGATATGGCAGCGGACTTATCGAAATATTTAGCGCCCGTAGCGACCTGTGTGGAAGAAGTGCATGGCTTCAGGTATTGGGACGGGCGTTCGATCCTTGGTTTTGTGGACGGCACCGAAAACCCGGAGGGCAGCGAGCGCGCCTTCTTTGGCCTGGTAGGCAAGGAAGATGCAACCTATAAAGGAGGAAGTTACCTATTTGTTCAAAAGTATATTCACGATCTGAAAGCCTTTAAAGCCCTGCCGGTTGAAGAACAGGAAAAAGTGTTTGGCCGCTCCCGGCAAAATGATATAGAAATGCCGGACGATATAAAACCCAAAAACTCCCACTCGGCTTTGGCCAATGTGGGTGATGATCATAAAATCATCAGGGATAATATGCCTTTTGGCAATATGGCCACCAATGAAATGGGCACGTATTTTATCGCTTATGCCAGCACGTTCAGTACAGTAAAAAAAATGCTGAACAATATGTTCATCGGCTCCCCCAAAGGCAACTACGACCGGTTACTGGATTTTAGCACCGCTAAAACCGGGAGTTTATTTTTTGTGCCTACGCTGGATATGCTGGATGATTTTTCTTCCTAACAAACCACTTATTCGGGGGCAAGACTATTTTACCTTATAGATCCTGTTTAATAAAGTAGGGAACACGATCAGCAACAGCGGCAGCGCTACGATAAAACCACCAATAACTGCAATGGCCAGCGGCTGGTGCATTTGTGCGCCGGTGCCGATGCCCATCGCCAGCGGCATCAGGGCAATAATAGCGCCGATGGCCGTCATCAACTTGGGGCGCAGCCTTGTGCTGATAGCATGGACGATGGCTCCTTCTTTCCCTTTTTCGGCAATACTTTCCTGGAATTGCAGGTAAGTGAACACCGCGTTTTCACCAATAATGCCTACGATCATAATCAGCCCCGTATAACTTCCCACGTTTAGCGGAATGCCTGTTATGTACAAAAGTAAATAGCTCCCTGAAATGCCCAATACTGAAATTAATAATATCAGCGACGCAACTTTAATGTCCCTGAACAGGAAGAGGATCACGGCAAATACCAGCAGACTTGATACAATAAGAATGATCAGCAGTTCGTGAAATGATTGCTGCTGCTCTGCATAAGCGCCTGCATACACAATAGCATAACCTGCCGGGAGCTTTACTTTCCGATCCAGTTGCTTTTGAATTTCTTTTATGGTACCACCCAGGTCCCCGTTATCCAGCCGGGCAGTAACGATACCCAATGTTTGCAGATCTTCACGATTTACTTCAGCCGTACCGGCAGCTACTTTCACTGTGGCAAATTCTTTAAGCGGTTTCATTTGCCCGCCGGGTAAGGCAATCATGCTATTCTGGATCTGGTAAAGCGAAGCATTGCTGTTATTGCTGTATAAGATCCGGATGGGCGTAAACTGCTCCTTATCGAAAAGATTGCCCACCACATTGCCTTCTAACAGCGTTTGCACCTGGTACTGAAAATCCTGTGCCGTTATATTATAGCGTCCCAGGGTTGGCAGATCGGGAACTACCTCAATAGAAGGCCCCGCGATAACAATACCGTCAAATACATCGGCCGTGCCTTTAATGGTGCGTACTACCTCGGCCACTTGTTTCGAATACTGCTGAATGGTAGTTTGATCGGTTCCAAAAATTTTAATTTCAATAGGCTGCACACTGGTCATCAGATCGCCCAGCATATCGCCAATCACCTGTCCAAAATCAACCACCAATGGCAGGCCAGTAGCAGCTATTTTACCTCGTAGTTCATCTGTAACTTCAGTAGTGGTCCTCTTCCTGTTCTTTTTAAGCTGGATCAGGTAGTCGCCCTTATTAGGCTCGGTAATAAAAAAGCCCATTTGTGTTCCCGTGCGGCGGCTGTAAGCTTCCACATCCGGATTAGCTTTAATAATTTTTTCCACCTCGCGTAACTCGCGGTCGGTTTCTTCCAGCGAAGTGCCGGGCGGCGAGGTATAATCCATCACGATGCTCCCTTCATCCATTTCCGGCAAAAAACCGGTGCTCATATTGGGAATGATCAAAACAGAAGCAACAATGAGTCCTGTTATAAAAATATAAGAGAACACCGGCCGCCTGATAAAAAAGCCTACCCATTTTCGTTCTCTTACATCATGCGGCTGCAAGTGTTTGGTTTTTATAAACCGGGAAAGAAAAAGATAAATAACCGGCAACAGCAGCCAGGTAGTAAAAAAAGAACAGATCAGGGTGATGATCATGGTATCCGTCATTACTTTAAAATAAGCACCGGCCACCCCGCTCATCAACATGAAGGGTACAAAAATAACAATGGTACTTAATGAAGACCCCACCATTGCTTTCAGCAAATAATTGATAGCCTTTTGCACCAGGGTATTGCTTCCTTCCTCGGGGTGCTCTTCATGCGTGCGGTGGATCTGCTCGGCCACCACGATCGCATCATCAATAATTAACCCAATGGCAGCGGCAATAGCTCCGAGGGTCATAATATTAAAGGTTTGCCCCATTGCATAGAGCACCAGCATCGTCAGACTTAAGGTAACGGGAATGGTGAGCAAAATGACCAGGCTTGCTTTCAGCGATCGGAGAAAAATAATTGCTACAACAATGGCCAGCAGCAGCCCGATCCAAAGCGCATCCGTAACACTTCTGATGGCATCGCTCACAAAATCGGCCTGTACATAATAGGGTTTCAGTTCCACATCGGCAGGAAGGGTCTTCTTCAGCTCTTCAATCTTTTGCTCCATTGCAGTACTTACATCCAGTACATTGGCATCCGGCTGTTCTATTACCGCAACCAGGATGCTTTCCGTTCCGTTGGCATTTACCTTTATGTATTGCTTGGCAGGGTGGAGATTGATCTGGGCAATATCCTTAAAATACACCACCCGGTTGCCATCACTTTTGATCACAATATTTTTGAGTTGTTCAATATTGTACAATTGTGCATCCGTAACGGTAAGATAGAGATAGCGGTAATCTGAAGAATACCCGTTGGATTTTATAAAATTAGTTTCCCCGAGTTTTTGTGCGATCAATGAAGGCGTCAAACTCAGGCGGGTCATCATTTCAGGGTTCAATACCACCCAGTATTCTTTATCCTGCCCGCCGATCACCCGGATGTCACTTACTCCCGGCACTTGCGAGAGAAAGGGCCGGATGGTATAAAGCGCCAGTTGTTTTAATTCAAGAGCCGTCATAGATCGCGCGGTGAGCGCATAGCCCATTACCGGCAAAATGGAGGGATTCATTTTCTCCACCGTAATATTTACATCGGCCGGCAGCTGGTTGCGTATCTGGCTGATGCGGGCCTGCACCTGTTGCTGGCTCAGGTCAATATTGGAGCTCCAGGACATAAATGCCGAGATCTCACAACTCCCCCGGCTGGTAGTGCTTTTGATAATTTCCAGGCCGGGCACCTGCTTGATAGCCGTTTCCAGCGGCCGCGTGATGGCCACCGTCATCTGGTCGATGGGCTGCTGACCGGCATCTGCAATTATCTTGATCTTTGGAAAAGTTATTTGCGGGAACAAAGCCGATTTGATCCTTGTATAGGAGAAGGCGCCGCCCACTAATACCAGCAGCACGATAACGATAAGCGGGTTCTTATATTTCAGAAAGAAGGACTGTTTCATTAGCGCTCCGTTTTTTGGATCTTAATGGTAGCCGTATCGCCCATTCCGTAGTTGCCTACCGTTATGATCCGATCCTCAGGTTTGATACCATCAGAAACCACCTCTACCCATTTATCATTTTCCGTTCCCTTTTTTATATCGGTTTTTACTGCAATGGAATCATTGATCAGTTTCATTACCCAAAAAGCGGTTTGCGCATCATCCGTTAATACAGCCGTTTTAGGCACATAAATTCCGGCCGCTTTTTTACGCACCAATTGCACGGTTGCGATCAGGTTTTCCGGGATGCTGCCGCCCCCCTTTACTTTTATCAACACTTTTTGCGTTTGCGTTAACGAATCAACCGAAGGCATAATTTTAGCCACCTGTCCGTTGAGCGTACGTCCATCCGGGAGGTGCACCAAAAAACTGCCGCCGGTATGCACCAGCTGATTGTACTCGTAAGGCACATTCATCACAAACCCAAAACTGCCGGCATCGGTAACAGTTGCCAGCACCTCGCCATCCTGCACATAATCTCCCACCTGGTGGTTCAACATCGCAACATATCCGGTTGCAGGGCTCACTACGGTTGTGCTCCCGGAGAACCGGAAGGAAGGATCGAGGTGATTGATCGTATTGCCCAAAGCCCTCGCCTCCTTTGTTTCCAGCCCGAAAAGCACCTGCCCCCTGTGAACAAGATCCGAGAGTTTGATATGCACTTTCGTTACATAGCCGGTGGCATTTGCCTTAACATCGGACCGCAACAGATACGTGGAAATGGCATTCAGTGTAGTGGCATCCGCAAGCTCCATTGTATCGGTGGGATGTGCCACCGTTACCGGTATATGAAGGTCCGGAACAGCAGCGCCTTCCGCCGGTTCTTCTGTCTTGCTATGACATGCCGCCATTAGCAGCGAAAGCGAACAAAGCCAAAACGTATAGCTACGAAAATTCATTTCATTGAAGGATTAAATGATGAAGCTGATTATTGAGATTATATAAAGCCGTTTCGTATTGCACCAAACCAGATTTAAGGCTGATATAATTACTGATCGATAAAATAAAATCGGCCACTCTTACATCGCCCGTGGGCAGCTGCTTCATATTGGCCTCAATAAGTGTTTGCGCATATTTCATTTGCTCCGTAGCCGTAAGCGTTAATTGCCGGTATTGCCGGATCTGGGCGGATAGTTGCTGCAATTGTTGCTCGTACTGTTTTTTTGCAAATTCATTGTAAGTGGTGCGGGTTTCCATGGAAAGCTGGTTTTGTCGTAAGGACATATTACGCTTATGCCCATCGTAAATGGGCAAAGTAACGGCAACACCGGCACTGGTTCCAAAGTTTTTATAAGGCGTGGCAGCAAATGTTGTTGAATAGCCCCCATCCGCAAAAGCGGAAATTTTAGGCCGGTAGTCATAATGAATGATCCGGGCCTCATTGTGCAGCTTGAGGCTATCCGTGCGATAGCTTTCGGCATAAACACTTTGCTCAAAAGGTTGCGGTACTGCATCCGGTATATCCGGGGGCGCCAGCTTTAAAAGAGAAGTATCTACCACGCCCGACAAATAATTTAATACGGCATAATTATTCAACCAGTCTGTTTTGTGCTGCTGCAGGGAGAGCAGGTTCTGTTGCAGCGTCACTTTAAAGCTTAAATAGTCGGTTTGTTTAAATACCGCGTTTTGCGTGAGCTTTTTTAGAATGATATCTTCAGCGTTCAATAACTGCAGCACTTCTTCCACCACTTTATATTGCTGCTGGCTTCCATAGGTGATGATGTATTGCTCTGTAATGGCGCGTTCCAGGGTGAGCCGGGTGATGGCACTTTGGTTTTGCAGCTGATCAATACTGAGCGTATAACCGGCCAACCGGGTATCCCTGTTTTTTTTGCTTAAAAAATCGCGACTGGCCCGGATCAGCAGGTCGACACTTTGTCCGTTGGAGATCGCGGCATCATATCCCCAGCCTCTGAATACTGGTGCATATAGCGCATCTCCCTGTCCATTTACTTTGATTCCGTAATCCGCACGAAACTTTAAACTGTCGATGCGCAGGGAATCCCGCTGATTTTTGTAATCATGCAGTACCGGGCTGTTGGTCGTCGAAGTTTCCAGGTAATAAGCGAGTGTCTTCGCGTCCTGGGCACGCGAAGCGATCGGGATCAGCAGGACTATAAAAAGGACGGCTTTTATATAACCGTTCATAATGTATTTTTTTTACTGCAATTTATCCGCAAAGTAAAAAGAACTTTTGTAGAAAAACTGAATTTTACGCAACTACCGGATAAAAAGCTTCAGCTATTTCCGTGCATTCGGGTAATGAGCGCAGCCTTGTTTGCGATCCCTTTGTAAATTTTATTTTTTATCTTAGTTCTTGTAAAATAATTGCTCAATTCCTTAGTGCCATGAACCCATCCAGCTTCCTGACAAGCCCGAAAAATATTATTGCAGTATTGCTGTTGCTGCCCCTGTTTTCGCTGACACAGGAAACGCCTGCAAGCACTGAATTATATCGCCCGCAATTTCATTTTACCCCTCATAAAGGATGGATGAACGATCCTAACGGAATGGTTTATTTTAATGGAAAGTATCACCTGTTTTTCCAGCACAACCCGGACAGTACCGTATGGGGGCCTATGCATTGGGGGCATGCCGTAAGCAGAGACCTGGTGCACTGGGAAGAACTTCCCATCGCCTTGTATCCCGATTCACTAGGCACTATTTTTTCCGGCAGCGCCGTAATCGACAGCGCCAACACGGCAGGATTTGGAAAAAATGCAATGGTCGCTATCTATACCAATCACAATGCGACGCTTGAAAAAACTGGCTCCGATAAATTCCAGAATCAAAGCATTGCCTATAGTCCGGACGAAGGAAGCTCCTGGATCAAATACAAAAAGAACCCGGTATTATTAAATCCCGGCATCCGCGATTTCCGTGACCCGAAGGTATTTTGGTACCGGCCCGGCAAAAAATGGATACTTACGCTTGCAACACTGGATCACATTACCTTTTATTCTTCGCCCGATCTGAAACATTGGACCGAAGAAAGCCGGTTCGGCAAGAACCTGGGCGCCCACGGTGGCGTTTGGGAATGCCCGGATCTTTTTGCACTGGATGATCACGGGCATCCGGTGTGGGTGTTGATCGTAAACCTCAATCCTGGCGGACCAAACGGAGGATCAGCCACCCAATATTTTACCGGTAGTTTTGATGGGCATTCATTTACTCCTGACGACGCCCGCATCAAGTGGCTGGATTATGGCCCCGATGAATATGCCGGCATCACCTGGTCCGGCACAGGCGATCGGAAAATATTTTTAGGCTGGATGAGCAACTGGCAATATGCCAACAGGGTTCCTACTCAAAACTGGCGCAGCGCCATGACCCTGCCGCGGGATCTTTCCATTAAAAAGATCAACGATCAATACCGGATTGCTTCCTTGCCGGTAAAAGAATTCAGCAAAACATTGCACCCGGTTCAGCAACTTTCGAATCGGATAGTAAAAAACGATCTTGACCTGAAATCTGTTACAGAAGGCACTTTTCAACTCGACCTGGAAGGATTGTCCCGGACGGATTTCACCATCGAATTATCCAACACCGAAGGCAACAAACTGGCAATAGGATTTGATAAAAAAGCCAACCGGTATTTCATCGACCGTACCCATTCGGGCAGCACGGATTTTAGTGAAGTATTCGCAGGAAAGCATGTGGCGCCGCGGCTTTCCTCCAGCCAATTTATCAATTTAAAAATGATCGTTGATGTGGCTTCAGTGGAACTTTTTGCAGACAATGGCTTGACGGTAATGACCAGCATTTTCTTTCCGAAACAACCTTTTACCAATATCCGCGTCAAACCAGCCAATCCGTTACGAATCAAAGAACTGAAGCTCAGCAAGATTCATTTACCAAAATAGATCCGGCACTCCCATCAATTAAAATAAAAGATATTTTTGTCTTTTATTAAAATCCGGTTTATCTTTGTGCTGTAAAAGCGAAAGATGTTTTCAAAGACTTGTGAATACGCGATACGCGCTATATTGTTCATTGCACATAAATCGGAGAACGGTGATAAGATCGGCATTAAGGACATTGCCAAAGGAATTGACTCTCCCGAATATTTTGTGGCCAAGATCCTGCAAAACCTGGGCAAACAGGGTTTAGTGCAATCCCAAAAAGGACCTTCCGGCGGGTTTTACCTGGACGACTCCTGCAGAAAGCATTCTTTAGCAGATATCGTAAAAGCGGTGGATGGGCAAAAGATCTTTTCCGGTTGCGGGCTGGGGCTTAAACAATGTTCAGAAACGCGGCCCTGCCCCATACATCACGAATACAAAGAGATTAAAAAAAGACTGATTGCCATGCTGGAGAACGCCAAAGTAGGCACATTTAGCGAAGAACTGGAAAAAAACTTAATCTTCCTGAAACGAAAATAGTTTTTTTTACAATAATAAAAGATAAAAAGGTATTAATATCTCATATATGTATATATCAGGCATTTTAAAAAAAACAATCACTGTTACCAGTCTCTTTCTCGCAGGCATTACAGTATCGCAGGCACAAACAATGACGCCTTATTCCTTTTCTTTTGACTCGGGGAATGGCCCGTTATACTTTTTATTTATTCTTGCATTCCTCCTGCTGCTTGTTGCCCTGCTCCTGTTGTCGAAGGCACGCAGGATCCGGAACAATTTCCGGGAAACAAAAAAAACGGGCCCTTCTTTTTTAAAAGAACATGCCAACAGCTTAAGCAGTCCGCAACTAAAAAAAGTACTGCGGGGCCGGCGCACAAAAAAAGCAGCGTTAAGCCTGTTGATAGCAGGAATGCTTTTGCCTGCGTCGAAACTATTGGCACAGGAACAGGGAGGCGCGCCCGGACCTTTATTAAGTCAGGCGGGTGTTATCATCACCATTGTACTGCTGCTGGTTCCTATCCTGCTGGCCGTACTGTTGCTGATCATAAAGTTAAAGAAGGTGTTCACCCAGCTTCAAAACAAACTAAACACAGAGAAGGCGAATCAACTGGCCGATTACCTCAGCAATTTGCCGGAGGAGGACGCAGCAGCGCTCACCAAAAGACAAGAGGCACTGGATTACCAGCTGTCGCACCAGGAGCTTTCCGGCAACCAATTGCCGGAGGATAAAAAAGGTTTGCTGCAGATAAACGGTGCGCCCGGTCTGCCCATTGTTGCCGTTAAGAAGAAAGCGCAGCAACGACCTAATATAGATCCTGAGTTATCAAAGCTGGTACTTTGGTACCTAGGCTGTGCCACGTTCTGGCTACTCTTTGGGACTACGGTGGGCGAATATATCGGCATCAAATTCGTGGCCCCGGACGCAGATCATATCAGCTGGCTCAGCTTCGGCAGATTACGGCCCGTGCACACCAATTCGGTTTTCTGGGGCTGGGCCTCGCTGGGCATGATCGGATTGGCCTACTATATTGTGCCACGGGTATGCAACACAAAATTAGCCAGTATGAAATGGGGCTGGTACACGCTGTACCTTATCAATGCTTCCGTAATACTGGGCACACTCTGCCTGATGGCGGGCATTAATAACGGTGGCGGGGAATACCGCGAATATATCTGGCCGGTGATGCTGCTGTTCGCGATCGGCCTGGTAGCAACATTGATCAATTTCCTGAACACCATCGCCCGGCGCACCACCAAAGAGATCTATATTTCAAACTGGTACATTGTTTCTTCTATTATTTTTACCATTGTCATTGCATTGGTTGCCTACATCCCTTACTGGCAAAATGGTTTGGGCGAAACGATAGCCCAGGGTTATTATATGCACCAGGGAGTTGGCATGTGGTTTATGCTGTTCACATTGGGCATAGTATACTACTTCCTGCCGCAACAACTGAACAAGCCCATTTACTCTTATAGCCTGGGGATCCTTGCCTTCTGGACGCAGATCTTATTTTATACATTGATCGGCACACACCACTTCGTATTCAGTGCCATTCCCTGGTGGCTGCAAACGATTGCCATTGTGGGCAGTGCGGGCATGGCCATACCGGTTATTGCGGGTACCACCAATTTCCTGATGACATTTAAAGGCTCCATTTATAAGATTAAGGACAGTTATACGCTACCCTTCTTCCTCGTAGGCATTATCTTTTATTTCACCGGTTCCATGCAGGGAACAGCGGAAGCCTTTCGCGAAACCAACCTGATCTGGCACTTTACCGATTTTACGGTAGCGCACTCCCATCTTACCATGTACGGCATCATCTGCTTTTTCTTATGGGCAGCGATCTATGCCGTTATACCCCGGCTTACCGGCCGGGAAGCGCCACAGATAACCATCGGGGCGCATTTCTGGATGGCACTGATCGGGATGCTGTTCTATACGATCCCATTAATGTACGGCAGCACGCTGAAAGGATTATTGTGGAAAGAAGGAAAGCCCTTTATTGATGGCGTTGTGTTAATGGCCCCTTATTGGTTGTGGCGGGCCATCGGCGGCAGCCTGATGTGGTTATCACACCTGTTCTTCGCTTACAACATGTATAAGATGCTCTCACCGAATTATGTCGTGGATATTAATGAAACGGCCGTTGAAAAGCTGAACAAAGACAATCCCAATCTTCTGAAACCAATTGCATAATCTTTATCAATCGTTACAATGGATTTCTTTAATAATCATAAAAAACTTTTTGGAACGGCCGCTGTGTTCTTTATTGGTCTGACTATTTTAGTAGCCATAATACCGGCCCTCAACAACCAGCAAAACAATGCACCGTTGCCCAATGCGCCGGCCTTAAGTGCAGACGCCAAAAAGGGAAAAGCGATATTCATCTCCAATGGATGCGTTGCCTGTCATACCCAACAGGTACGTAACGTAGATATGGATAAGGTTTGGGGCAAACGGCCCAGCATTGCGGCCGACTATGCCGCTATTCATCGTACGGATTTCTGGCGCAACACTGCAACACTGATGGGCACCGAACGTACCGGGCCCGACCTTACGGACGTAGGCAACCGCCAGCCCAGTCGGGACTGGAATTTAGTGCATCTCTACAATCCCCGGGCCGTCGTAAAAGAATCGGTAATGCCGGCCTACCCCTGGCTGTTCGCCATCAAAAAAGAGCCGGCAAAAAATGATATAGTCGTAAACGTGCCTGCAGCTTTTACCAGGGGAGTTGAGGGAAAGATTGTCGCAACCAGAGACGCGCTCTTCCTCATCGCCTACCTGCAGTCTTTAAAACAAACCCCGCTTCCGGATGGCAGCACAGCCCCCGCATTTTTATATAAATCCACCAAACAACCAGCCTCAGGCGGCGCTGCCGCCGCTGTCGAACTCGATGGAAAGGTCTTATTCGCCGCTAACTGCCAGGCCTGTCACCAGGAAAACGGAGAAGGGCTCCCCGGCGCCTTTCCTCCGCTGAAAGGTAGCCAGACCGTACTGGGCGACGACCTGGAAAAATATGTAGGTATCATAATGAATGGTTATGACGGGCTTCCGGGCTTTGGTGTTATGCCCTCGGTAGGAAAGAATATGAATTTTACAGAGAACGAAGTAGCGGCTATCATGAACCACGAACGTACCAGTTGGGGCAACAACGCCCGGAAAGTAACACCGGAAGAAATAAAGAAAATTATAGAACAGGTAAAATCCAATACACAAAAACAATGAAAAGAAAAATAATTTTTTCTCTCTCTTGTCTTCTGCTGCACCTGGCTGCTGTAGCCTGTGCAGTATGCGAGCGCAGTCAGCCGCGGGTTTTAAGAGGGATCACGCATGGCGGCGGCCCCAATAGCAAATGGGACTACCTGATTGTATGGACCGCCGTAATCATTGTACTGGCTACGCTGTTTTGCTCCATAAAATGGCTGATCCGTCCCGGTGAGCAGTCCGGTAATCATATTAAAAGATCCATTTTAAATAATCCATAAGATGCAGGAAAAAAGTACGGTTTACATTTTTATTGATGAGGACCCGCAGCCGGTAGCAACGGTGGCTGCGCCCGTAAGCTTTGAGCTGGACACACGCAAACTTGCTGATGGTGAGCATATGTTAAAAATAGTAAGTAAGGACCCTACCGGAAAAGAAGGCATCCGGAAGATCCCCTTTATTGTGCGCAATGGTCCCGCTATCGCTGTCGAAGGCATTAAAGAAAATGCGATTGTGGATGGGATCATTCCTTTAATGGTGAACGCTTACGGCAAGGGCGATCAGAAATCTTTTTTAATAGAGGGCAGCGAAACCCCGCAAAGCATTCCCGCCTGGGTATGGATCCTTATTATCAGCTTTGCAGGCTGGGCGCTGTTTTACCTGGCACGGTATTTTTCAATGACCTGAGCTATTTCATTATGAAAGAAAAAAAAGACATTACCACAATAGAAGACATCCGCCTGCTGGTAAACGCTTTTTACGGAAGCGTGCGGGCTCATGAATTGCTGGGGCCCATCTTCGACGGAGTCATCCGGGACCGGTGGCCGGAGCATCTGGAAAAAATGTACCGCTTCTGGCAAACGGTATTACTGGAAACGCACACGTATTTTGGAAGCCCTTTTCCGCCGCATGCGCAATTGCCGGTGGCTCAGGAACATTTTGACGTCTGGTTACGGCTATGGCATCAGACTATTGATGAATTCTTTAGCGGCGGGATAGCGGACGAAGCCAAATGGCGCAGCAATAAAATGGCGGTTATGTTCTTATCGAAAATAACATACTACCGGGACAGCGGTGCAATACCGCTTGTATAGCCCCGCTATCATTCAAAAAAGCAATAGTAAATTAAAATGATCGCTGTCAAATATCCGCTCATCGTTATTTTAGTCTTTCTCTGGATCGGGTTCGTGTGCGCCATCAGCTTTATGGAAGCCTGGTTAAAATTTAAAGCGCCGGGTGTAACGATACCGGTAGGATTAGGGATCGGCAAACTGGTATTTGGTGCGCTGAATAAAACAGAATGGGTTTTCGCGGTAGCAATCGGATTACATTTAGCAATCGATAGCGCCCCGTTATGGATCAAAAGCAACCTGTTTTTTGCCTTGTCCTTTTTTATTCTTTTACTGCAAACCATCTGGCTTCTTCCGGCGCTGGACAACCGGGCTAAACTGCTGATACAGGAGCTCCCGGCACCCTCCTCTAATCTCCATTTTTATTTTGTAGCCGCAGAAGTCATAAAAGTGATCAGCCTTTCGGCATTTGGAATTTCATTATTTAAACAAATACATCCCTGATATGAATACGAGCAATATTTCCAAAGCTTCCGGGCATTGGCTCCTGGCAAAGATGGGAAAAAGGGTATTACGCCCCGGAGGGAAAAAGTTCACACAGGCATTGATAGAAGCGCTGCATATAACTGAAGGGGATCATCTGGCCGAGTTTGCACCAGGCCTTGGTCAAACGGCGCTGCTTGCATTAAAACAACACCCGGCCTCCTACACGGGTATTGAAGCAGATGCAGACGCGATAGAGATACTTAGACAAACTATTATCGCACCCAACGTATGTTTTATTCAAACTTCCGCCGCACAGACCGGTTTACCGGCTGGCAGCAAGGACAAAGTATTTGGAGAAGCAATGCTGACGATGCAGGCCGACCACCGGAAATCAGCAATCATAAAAGAGGCGCACCGTATTTTAAAAAAGGGAGGATCCTATACGATCCATGAGTTGGCACTCCTTCCGGATATGCTGGCAGAACCCCTGAAAGCAGCTATTCAACAGGATCTGGCAAAAGCAATAAAAGTGAATGCCCGGCCACTTACTGTACCGGAATGGAAGATGCTGCTGCAACAGGAAGGCTTCACTGTCAAAAAGGTCATTACCCGCCCCATGAACCTGTTAACGCCTGCGCGATTGATACAGGACGAAGGCTTCCTGAGAGCCCTGAAGGTCGGTTGCAATCTGTTAACCCATCCGCGGGAACGATACCGGGTCATGCAAATGCGTGCTGTTTTTAAAAAATATAAAAAGCACATTGGCGCGATCCTTCTTATTTGCGAAAAACAATAAATTAAAAATCATGACTATTTCAAAAGAAGATATCATTGGAGCAATTGCCGCTGCCGATCTGCGCAGGGGAAGGATATTTGAAAAATTTGGCCTGGACTTCTGCTGCAACGGCAACCGTTCACTGGAAGAAGCCTGTATCAGTGCAGCAGTTGACGTAAACAAAGTGTTAAGCGAACTAAATGAACTGGCGGATACCAACAAATCGACAGCAGATTATAATTCCTGGCCACTGGACCTCCTGGCCGACTATATCGAAAAAAAACACCACCGCTATGTGTCTGCCCAAATACCGGTGCTCCAGGGACTGCTTCAGAAGATAACGAATGTGCACGGCCCAAAGCACCCGGAGCTATTGGATGTAAAAAAACTTTTTTATGAGTGCGCAGGAGAACTGACAATGCACATGAAAAAGGAAGAGTTAATGCTATTCCCTTTTATAAAAAAACTGGCCGCCGCAAAAGCATCAGGAAGCAGAAAGCCTTCCGGTCCTTTTGACGCTGTGGAGCACCCAATACACGCCATGTTACAGGAACATGCGGTAGAAGGAGAGCGCTTCAGTACTATTGAAACGATCACGAATCATTATACCGTTCCGGATGATGGATGCAATACCTATAAGACGGCTTACCATGCTTTAAAAGAATTTCAGGAAGACCTGCACCTGCATATTCACCTGGAGAATAATATTCTTTTTCCGAAAGCGATCGCATTAGAAGCCGCGTTTTCATGAAGAAGATTTAAAATTCTGTGCCAACCTGCGGAATCTGTGAGAAAAAAAGATTGTATGAAAAGAAATACACACTTAGTACCGCTGTCGCGCGAACATCATTATGGATTGCTGTTCTGCTGGAAGATCCGCCAGGGTGTTACGTTGAAGGTTGCCGCAGCACGGATCGTACCCTATGTCCGCTATTTTTATGAAACACATCTGCGGCAGCATTTTCATGAGGAAGAGGCCACGCTCTTCACTAATAACGACCCTTATTGCCAGAGAGCATTAACAGAGCATAAGGAGATCGTGCAGCGCGTCCTGCAGCTGACCGAAAACGAGCCGGATGCCGCCGCACTAATATCATTCGCCGACCTTTTGGATGCCCATATCCGTTACGAGGAACGCGTGGCTTTTCCGTACCTGGAACAAAACCTTTCGCAAGAACAACTGGACACTATTGGCAACGCCTTAAGACATCTGCCTACAGACGCTGCCGCGGATACCTACCCCGATCCTTTCTGGATCAGCACTAAAAACTGATACGATATAATTCGGATGAACCATTTATAAGAAATAAAACCACATAGTTCCCCGCAGATAACGCCGATTTTCGCAGAAAATCAATCTGCGGATATCAGCGGTGTATTAGATCTGCTTAAAATCAGCAGGAAAGACAGGTTCAAAATTTTTTCTATAAAAAGTTTAAACAACTTCTCAATCAAAAAGGAACGAACACTGAATGTTACAGAACGAACGTCCTTTTGCATTTCTTATTCAATATTCCTTATTCTATATTTTACTCCCGAAATCCTGTACTTAACGAAACGACATTGAAATATTAATATTCAGTTGTTTGTCCATAGAATTCGTGGTAGCTTAGCAGTTCAAAAAATCATCATGATGGCATTCTTACAACAGCCCTGGCCCTGGTACATAGCCGGACCCCTCATCGGGCTTATGGTTCCCGCTCTGCTATTGCTGGACAATAAAGCCCTGGGCATCAGTTCTTCTTTGCGGCATATTTGCGCCGCCTGTGTTCCGGCCCATATTCCCTTTTTCCACTACAACTGGAAAAAAGAAATATGGAACTTATTTTTTGTACTGGGG
>JAGIAQ010000007.1:51243-71780 GCA_017744795.1 Niabella sp.
TGGTGCTTTAACAGCTCATTTCCTCACCGGGCCAGAACCGGTGAAAGTAGCGCCGCAGCTGGCTGCCGATCTCGCAAAATATGGTGTGCACGACTATAGCAGTCTTGTCCCCAAAGACCTTATCAACTGGCCCGCATTGCTTACCCCGCAGGGATTTATATTAACGGTTATCGGAGGATTCCTGGTAGGTTTTGGTACCCGGTATGCCGGTGGCTGTACCAGCGGCCATTCCATCATGGGGCTTTCCAATTTACAGGTTCCTTCTTTAATAGCTACAATCTGTTTCATGGCCGGAGGCTTTGTGGTGGCCAATCTTATATTGCCCTGGATACTTTCGTTATAACGTGCAGGGTTATAATTAGCCTAGCTTTTGTACTGCTATCGGCTTTACTTGCGTCGCACGCGTCAGCTGCAATAGTCCTTATCAACAAATCAAACAAAGACTGGTTCCGGAAATAAATATATTGATGCATTAAACGAAATACAATGATTCAAGAAAAAATAAAACAAACAATAAACACACAGGACGAATTTATTGAGTCAGACAGTCCTGCATCACCCGCCAATTGGGCTTCTAATATTAAGTTCTTAGTGGCAGGTATCATTTTTGGGATCGTATTGACCAAAGCAGAAGTGATCAGCTGGTTTCGCATCCAGGAAATGTTTCGCCTGCAATCCTTCCATATGTACGGAGTGATCGGAAGTGCAGTACTAACAGGAGCCCTATCAGTAGCATTTATTAAACGTTTCAGGATTAAAACACTTTCCGGCGAGCCCATTAAAATACCTTCGAAAAAATTCGACAAAGGGCAGATCATCGGCGGCCTGATCTTCGGAGCAGGATGGGCATTAACCGGGGCCTGCCCGGGACCTTTATTTGCGCAGATCGGAACGGGGGCTACCGTCGTTATCGTTACTTTACTAAGTGCAATCGCCGGAACCTGGGTGTACGGACTACTACGCGATCGGCTGCCGCACTAATCCTGGTTTCAGGTTACAGGTCGCAGGTTACAGCCCTGAAACCTGGAACTTGTAACTAGTACCGTTTCACCTCCACCAAATGATCGATCTTGTCTTTCGTATTCCAGGACGGGTGAATGGCCAATGCCGCACCCACAGCGGTAGCCTGGGAGACAGACGCCGCGTACACTTCCAGTTGCGGAAAGGCTTTCGCAAGCAGGTTCATAAAAATCGCATTGCGCGCAAAACCGCCGTCAACATAAAGCTGTTTTACCGGGGCATTCTCCAATACTAGTTGCGTGGAGCGTTTTTGTTTTTTTATGAGGTGCAGTATTAGATCATGATAGGATTTTTCTGCCGTTTCCACTCCTGAAAACGCAAAGACATCCGTGATGGCATCATCGGGATTGCCCTGGATCAACTGCGGATCGTATGGAATCGTATGAAAATACCCGGGTGCAACATTAAAATGTTCCGCCAGTTTTTTCACCTCCTGCTCATGCTCATTCCCTGCAAATAATCGCGATGACTTCAGCGAGCTTCCGTTATAGGTAAGAAAAGCCAGACAGTCCTGCGCCAGCTCCTTTGCCGTTAACGAATGCCGGTTAAAAGGGTTCATTGAAATGCACCAGGTGCCAGTAGATAATAAAATAAAAGGTTCTTTAATCACCTGCATATAGGGAATAAAGGCGGCGGAGCTATCGTGCAGCCCTACACCACAGCGCAACGGCGCGCCATTAACTGTTGCAGCAATCGTATCTTTTGATGAAAAGACGGGCGCCAGCTTCTGTCCTATTCCTTCGGCGGCCACCCAGCGATGATAGTGGTTATTATTAAAATTCCAGAGCGCCGTATGACAACCAATGCTGGTGATATCCGAATATAATTTTCCATGCACAAGGTACCCCATATACTGCGGCAGGTGCAGCGAAGTTTTGATCTGCTCAAATAGCTCCGGCTGCTGTTCTTTTATCCGGTAGAGCTGCAATCCCGAGTTCAGATTTCCCAGAACAGGAGAAGCCGTTTCCGTCGCAAACAATTCGGCACCGCCGTACTTTGGGTAAAAATCATCTTCCAGCTCTTTGGGAAAAGGTTTCAAGTAATTGTACAACGGAGTAAGGGCTGCGCCCGACGCGCCCAAATGTACAAAGCTGGCACCATAGGTCGAAAAATTGATCGCCTTTACCTGAAAGCGGGGATCTTTTAATTTGACGGCCAGTGTATTTTTCATCCATTGTGTCAGCAAGCGGATATCATCACAGGGAAAACCATCCTCATCAACGGTTTCGTCAAAAGCCTGTGAAGTTTCTTCGACGATCCGGTAATCCTCATCGAAGAAAAAAAACTTTTTATTGGTTTTCCCTATATCAAAAACAGCTATCCCGGGAATTGCAGACACGGAAGAAAAAATTTAAAATAACGAATATTAAATGTAAAATGCAGCCGCAAATTATAATCCTGTAGCAACTGCATTCGCGCCACGCTCTTTTAGCAGTTGCTCACGCACTTGCAACTGGCGGAACAACCCGATAGGATCCAGTGCAGCCCCGGCTTTCAGCCTTGCTTCGGCAACCAGTGGCCGCACATCAGTACGGTAGGCCCCCTGCAAAATTTCCTGGGCCTGCGCCACATCATTATTCTGCTGTGCAGCTAACAGTTTCGTATTATCGACCAACAAAGCCTGTGCATAAGCAATATTGATGGCCTCTACGCTTTGTAATAAATCTTCCAGCGGATCCTTAACGTTATGACTGGCATCGATCATCCAGCCCAGGTCTTTTGTATGATCCATACCGCGGGCATCCATCCCTTCCACCAGTTCTTTAAAAATAAGAAAAAGCTGATAGGGTTTGATACTTCCTACCGTAAGATCATCGTCACCATATTTACTATCATTAAAATGGAAGCCGCCGAGCTTTTTTTCGTTCAGCAACAGTGCAACGATCTGTTCAATATTGGCATTGGGCAAGTGATGCCCCAGGTCTACCAGGGTATAGGCCTTCGCGCCCAGTTTGCTGGCATATAAATAAGACTGTCCCCAATCGCCCACCGTGGTTGAGTAAAAATTAGGTTCAAAAGCCTTGTACTCTACAAATACTTTCCAGTCATCGGGTAACGCGTTATAGATCTCGCCAAGACTTTCCAGGGTATTATTAAACGCCCCGCGGAAATTCAATTGTCCGGGAAAACAGGATCCATCGGCCAGCCAAACGGTCAGCGACTGAGATCCCAGTTCTTTTCCGTATTTAATTACTTCGATATTATGATCGATCGCCTGCTGGCGAACGGCTTTATCAACATGTTGCAGCGAACCATATTTGTAGCTGAGTTTTTGACCCTTTTGATCCTGGAAGGTATTGGAATTCATCGCATCAAACTTCAGATCCAGCTGAGCCGCCAATTGCTTTAAAGCCGCAACATCGGTTGGAATATCCCAGGGTATATGCAAAGAGATAGCACCGCTGGACCGGTTCAGCTGATGCAATAAGCCCACATCTTCCAGTTTTTGCTCCAGCGTAGCAGGTTCTCCCTTTCCGGCAAATCGGCCAAAGCGGGTGCCGCCGTTGCCCAGGGCCCAGGAAGGGATCGCCACCTGGAAAGCGGCCAGTTTATTTATAATAGCTGCCGCATCCGGAACGGTGCCGGATACATATTCCAGTCCCCGCTGATGCTGTTGAAGCAAGGCTTCATTATGTTGATCTATTTGTGATTTTGTCAGTAGCATAAAAAATATTTTAGCAACGAATTATTAAGAGGTTCTGATAAATATACAAAACCAGTTTTGTACAATCGAAAAAAAACGAGTTGACCGATTAGAAAATCATCAACTCTTGTATTGCTTGTTATATGAAGACGTTATTATCTTAAGAAAGCCGCGGCCACTCCCCCATCTACATTCAGCACATTTCCGGTGGACTTGTTCAGCAGCCCGCTTACAAATACAAAACAGGCATCGGCAATATCTTCCGGAAGGATCATTTCATTCATCAGTGTGCGTTTGGCATAATAAGCCGGCAATTCCTCCACGGTAATACCGTAAGCCTTGGCACGTCCTTCGGCCCAGCCGCCTGCCCAGATATTGGAATTGGCGATCACCGCATCGGGATTCACACTATTCACACGGATCTTATCCCCGCCCAGCTCGGCAGCCAGTAAGCGCGAAAGATGTGCCTGTGCTGCTTTTGCGGAACCATAGCCTGCGTTATTAGGACCTGAAACAACGGAATTTTTAGAAACGATATTAATAATATCACCGCCCATTTCCTGTTTCCGCATTACAGCTACGCCTTGTTTAGAGACCATGAATTGTCCTTTCACCAAAATATCATACAACCGGTCCCACTCTTCAATAGAGTGATCCGTAATCGATTTTGAAATACTGATCCCGGCGTTGTTCACAATAATATCCAGCCCGCCAAATGCCAGTACCGCTTTATCAATCGCCGCTTTTATAGAATCATTATTGGTTACATCCAATACTACCGGTGCCGCCGCATCCTTGCCAAACTCTTTCTGAAACTCGGCCGTTGTTTCATCAATGCGGTCCTGGTTAATATCATTAATAATCACACAAGCACCTTCCTGCGCAAACTTCTTAGCAATGGCTTTTCCAATGCCGCCACCGCTTCCCGTGATCAGCGCTACACGACCGCTCAGGGGCTTGGGCTTAGGCATCCGTTGCAGCTTGGCTTCTTCCAGTAACCAGTATTCAATGTTAAACGCTTCCTGACGGGGCAATGAAGTGTACGATGAAATGGCTTCCGCACCGCGCATTACATTAATCGCGTTGGTATAAAATTCGGCTGCCACTCTTGCTGTTTGCTTATCTTTTGAAAAAGTAAACATGCCCACACCGGGATAAATGATCACTACCGGGTTTGGATCGCGCATAGCCGGACTATTGGGATGTTTGCAGGTATTATAATACTCCGCATACATTTTCCGGTAGTCTTCAAACAGGGGCGCTATCTTTTCTTTTACGGCTTTTACATCGTCCAGGTTTTCGTCTGCAGACAGATTTAATACCAGCGGACTGATTTTGGTACGTAAAAAGTGATCCGGACAGGAAGTGCCCAGCGGCGCTAACCGGTCCAGGTCATTGGAATCAATAAATTCCAACACTTTGTCATTATCAGTAAAATGACCCACCATTTTTATATTCGAAGAGCAGCATCCTCTTAATACAGGAGCTAATGCAGCGGCTCTTTGCTGCCGTTCTTCCGCTGGCAATGCTTTTACTTTTTCACCCCCGAAAACGGGACCGTTCTTGCCGGTATGTTCTTCAATATAAGCCGCGCATTTTTCAATAACTTCCAGCGTATTGATGTAGCTATCGTACGCCGTATCGCCCCAGGTAAATAATCCATGCGAACCCAGCATAATACCGCGGATACCAGGGTTTTCATCCAGGCACTGTTTTAACTGCAGCCCCAGATCAAATCCCGGTTTCTGCCAGGGCACCCAGCCGATCGTTCCGCCAAAAAGTTCTTCAGTGATTTTCTTGCCGTCTTTTGCTGCCGCTATCGCGATGGCTGCATCCGGATGCAAATGGTCAATATGTTTAAAAGGAAGAAATCCGTGCAACGGCGTATCAATGGAAGGCGCTTTTGAGCTCAGATCATAAATACAGTGATTGAACAGTTCTACCATTTCATCTTCATGTTCGATGCCACGGTAGATGGCTTTCAGGCTGCGCAGGCGGTCCACATACAATGCCGCCAGGCCGCTTTTTTTCAATGTACCCAGGTCTCCGCCGCTTCCCTTTACATACATAATCTCTTTTTCTTCATTCGTCAACGGATCTTTGGCCGTCACTTTACAGGAAGTATTGCCCCCCCCGTAATTGGTCAGCCGCAGATCGGCGCCCAGCAGGTTGGAACGGTAAATCAATAATGCCACCTCATCACCTGCCAGTTCAGCAGCCTTAGCATCATCCCACAGATAACTAACGTATTGAAACGTTTTTGTTTGAACACTCATATTCTTAATTATTTTAAAAAATTTATCTTAATGAATTACCGTATCCTACCAGCAGTACGGACACTAATATTACAATGATCCCCAGCACCACCGTGGTTAATGTCTTTTTGCTTACCCCTTTCCATTCTTTTAATACCAGTCCCCATACGTTGGCGATAAGAATGATGAAGGCCATGTGCAGGATCCACGAACTGGGACCGTTGCCCAGCTTGCTTTCTCCCATACCATAGAAGAAGAACTGTAAAAACCAGGTGGTCCCTGCCAGGGCACAAAAAATAAGGTTGGATAAACGTGGCGTTTTCACATTAGTATAGTCGCCAAAAGTCTTGTTGCGCGCATTCAGGATCAAACACCAGATGAGGTTGGTGGTTAACCCGCCCCAAAGGATCACAACATAGGACACATTATTCTGGAAGAGAAATTCGCCCTGCCCCGGATGTGCGGCCTTCCAAAGCGCATTAGCTGTATCAGCCATTGGCTTTCCGGCCTCAATACCAAAATTAAAACAGGCACTCAATACGCCCGAAATAATGGCCACCGCTATCCCTAATCCAAATTTATATTCATCTTTCCCTGATAAGTGGTCATGCTCCTGGCCCGCCAGCTCTTTCTCCTTGCGCATGCCCGCCCTTCCGGAAATGATAATACCAATAATACAAACCAATAATCCCAGCATGATCACTTTACCCCAGCCGGTGCCAAACAACATGCCGATCGTATCTTTTCCTTCTGCCGGGTTTACCTGGTAATAGATTGCCGGGATCAATGCGCCAAAGACCATGCAAAGCCCCAGGATGATGCTGCTGCCCAATGATACGCCCAGGTAACGAACACCCAATCCATAGGTGAGCCCCCCGATCCCCCACAGCAAGCCAAATAAATAGGCATAACCCAGGGTGCCCGCGCCGGATGTTTTAATAATTTCCCAAAAATCCGGAATGGTCAACCATGCTGCCAGCGGCGGAACGATCAGCCAGGAAAAAATGCCGCCCACCAGCCAGTATGATTCCCAGGACCAGCCCTTCACTTTCTTATACGGAATATAAAAGCTGCCAGAAGCAAACCCACCGATAAAATGAAAAATAACCCCTAATAATGCGTTCATGAACTGTATTGATTCAATATATTTAAGCAATCTGTTACCCTTCAAAAATATTCAATAAAAAAAAGCTAACTGTCATGCACTGTCATGCTCCGGGCCCCATTTTATACGTTTAAGAGCCTGTTTAAATTTTATTGATGAGATTTATTATGCAGCTATTTTTGAGCGAAACAAGGCAGATTTTGCAGACATAGTAGGCCACTATGGCGAAAAATCTAATCCCGATTCATCGGGACAGCCAAAAAGAGCCATAATAAAGCCATTGAATGAATTTTAAACAGACTCTTATTCTTTTTTTGTAATGACAGCCTGGTAGAAAAGCGGAAATTCTTTTCTCCAGGCTTCTTCATTATGCCCCCTGCCACTGCGTACCACAACCGTGCTGCGGGATTTTGAAACCGCTGCCAGGTCTTGTGCCGCCTTTAACAGATCATTGGGCATGGTATCGCCCTCCTGCATGCCCACATAAAAATAAATAAACGCGTTCAGCGCAGGTCCCATCTTTTTTATATCGGCATAGATCTTATTATCCGTAACCCAGAAGGACGGAGAAAAAACACCCACCCCACCGAATATTTTTGGATATTTCAATGCAGTATAAAAAGAGATCAGGCCCCCCATCGAGCTGCCCGCAATAAAAGTATTGGCCCTGCTTTTCAAGGTGCGGTACTGTTTATCGACATAAGGCTTTAGCGTTTCCACCAGAAAAGCGGCATAGCGGTCCCCTTCTCCGCCGGGGATCTTTTTTACCGGGTACGGGCAATATTCATTCAGCCTTTTATCTCCGCCATTATCAATGGCCACAACAATAGCGCGGGGCAACGAGGTTTGATCCATAAACCCATCCACATCCCATTCCCCGGCAAATGAAGTATACAGATCAAAAACATTTTGTCCGTCCTGAAGGTATACAACAGGATACCGCTTTTGGTTCTTATTATAACCCGGAGGCAGGTAAATTCGTAAAGTGCGGTAGCGTTTTAACTGCGGCATATAAAACCGGTCTACGATTGTTACATTCTCACTTGCCGTGTGCATTTTTTCATTTTTTGTAAAATGGTCCTGCCATCCTTTAACAGTAACATGAATAACGGTATCGGAGTTTATTTGCAGACGCCGGTTACCCACACTTTCCCCGCTGCCGCCCGTTTCTCCCTGCTCCCAGCTGCCTCTGGTTAGTTTAAACTCGAGGAGGCCCTTTTCCGCCGGAATAGAAAGTCTATAGCCGCTTCCCTGTTTTTGAAACTGGTACTCATTAGCATGCGGGTTCCAGCCGTTCCTGTTTCCCGCAAGGAAAATAGCCGTGTTCACGGAAGTATAAGGGGGGAATGAATCCAGGATAACAGAAAGTTTATATGATTGCGCTGTTGTAACAATGCAGCTCATTAAAACTGTGCTTACCAGGAAAATACGTACGCTCACCTGCTGAAATTACAATTGTTTAACCAAAAACGGATTCTTTATATGAACGGAAAGCATAATTAAGTGGCTTTCATTATTTTTGATCAAATTGACCCCAATGATAAAAAAGTTTCCTCTGCTGCTCTTTATTCTTTTAGCCTCCTTTTCGGTGCAGGCACAGAACGCTGTAAAACGCCCAAAACTAGTGGTAGGTATTGTGGTAGATCAAATGCGGTGGGACTACCTGTATCGTTATGCCGACCGGTATGGCAAAGGAGGTTTCAACCGCTTACTGAAAGATGGATTTTCCTGCGAGAATACATTTATCAGTCACCTGCCATCGTTTACAGCCGTTGGGCACACTACAATATTTACCGGATCAGTTCCCGCAATTCACGGCATCGCCGGTAACGACTGGATCGATGAGGCCACCGGAAAACCGGTTTATTGTACAGACGACTCCACGGTGCAGGGTGTGGGAAGCAGTTCAAAGGCGGGAAAAATGTCTCCCCGGAACAACCTGGCCAGCACGATAACAGATGAATTGAAACTGGCGACCAACTTCCGCTCAAAAGTAGTGGGTGTTTCCCTGAAAGACAGGGCTTCCATTTTACCTGCCGGCCATGCCGCTGATGGCGCTTTCTGGTTCGACGACGAAAGCCGCCGGTTCATTTCCAGCACCTGGTATATGAAAGAACTGCCGCAATGGGCAAACGATTTTAATAATAAGAAAGAACCGGAAGCCTTGGTGGCAAAACCCTGGACTACTTTATATCCTATCAATACTTATACACAAAGCACGGCCGACGACGTAGCCTGGGAAGGAAAATTTGACGGGGAAAAGACGACAGCTTTCCCGCATGATATCAGCGGGCAATTCAAAAAGGATCCGGATGTGATCCGGAGCTCACCCTATGGCAATACCCTGACACTGGATTTTGCAAAAGCCGCCTTGGATGGCTACAAATTAGGAACCGGCGCTTTCACTGACTTTCTTACGATCAATTGCGCATCTACCGATTATGTGGGCCACAAGTACGGGCCTAATTCGATTGAAGTAGAAGACGTTTATTTACGATTAGACAAAGAACTCGAAACGTTTTTTAATTATCTCGATCAAAAAGTAGGCAAGGGCGAATACCTTGTTTTTTTGACAGCAGATCATGGCGCGGCGCATTCAATTGGCTTTATGCAGGCCCACAAAATCCCCGCAGATTTTTTACAGGATGGAAAATTGGTAACTACCCTGAATGAATTATTGAAAAAGCAATTTGGTGCAGACAAACTGGTGCGGTCCGGAGCAAATTACCAGATCCATTTCGACAATAAGCAGATAGCAGAAAAGAATCTGGATTACAGCGCTATCAAAAAAACAACAATCTCTTTTTTGCAAAAGCAGGATGGGGTACAATTTGTGGCAGATCTGGATAATATTGGAAGCGCATCCATTCCCGAGCCTATCAAAACAATGGTCATAAACGGGTATAATTATAAACGGTCAGGGCCGATCGAAGTTATTCCTGATCCCGCCTGGTTCAGCGGAAAACCCGGAGGTACTGGTACCACCCATGGCACCTGGAATCCGCACGATACGCATATTCCGCTGCTTTGGTACGGCTGGGGCATTCAGCCGGGCAAATTGACCCGCGAAGTGCATATGACCGATATTGCACCTACACTGGCAGCGTTATTACACATTCAGCGCCCCAATGGATGCGTGGGCGCAGTGATACCCGAAGTAGCAAAATAATTTTTTGGACTTGGAAAGCCGGCGAAACGGCAAAATTGCTGTTCGAGGCGTCCTTCGCCTCGAACCCTTATTCTATCGCCTCCGGCGATTCATATACGCAAAGAACCACCTTGCTCTTGATCACAAACAAGAAAACTACAGGATGCTTCCCGAAGCCGTATTTTAGCGTCTACAATCAAAAATGATGGAATTAATGAATGAGTTTGAGCAGGCAGTAGCCGACAGTAAAACCTTACCCGAAAAACCCTCCAACGAAACGTTACTGCAGTTGTACTCCCTGTATAAGCAGGCAACGGAAGGGAACCTTACGGCAGCCCCGCCTGCCAATCCTTTCGACTTTGTGGCTAAGGCCAAATACAACGCCTGGGAAGAGCAAAAAGGAAAAGGTAAAGAAGTGGCGATGAAGGAATATATTGAACTGGTCGGCAAACTGAAAATGTAATCACCCAAATAAATCTGCCATTGTTACTTCCGATACAATGCGGCCGGTGTAATAGCTATTTTGCTTTGTGCCTTAGTTATGGACAAATATAATTTATTATTATCGTCCACAACTATCATTTCATATACACTTGTGGATAAGTATAACTCTTATTTTCATTCCTGTGAAAAACTCAAAGAAAACCGCTGGTATTAAAGGAAAAAGATCAAACAACGCACGCAAGCAACGCACATTTATTGTTTCACTTCTCACGACTACTTTGCAGTACCCTTACCGTAACCAATAGCTGCCCTGTATGCCGCATCGTATGTTCCGCAGCATGAAAGCACAGCCCGATAACAGTGGCCGGCAACCTGGCGCGCCCCACTTTTCTTGACTCGGTTAAAGTGACTGCCGCTATTTTTTTATAACGCTCAATTGTTGCGGCAACAGCCTGCGCTAAAGCTTTCAACAGGTCGCCCACCGTTGCATCGTCCGCAACGGTTTCATTTTTTAAATAAGCAAACTGGGCTTCCGAAAGCGTTGCTCCCTCAGCATAAGTCAGCAGGCGGTCCAGCACCCCCACAATATGTTTTAAATGAAAACCTGCGGAAGCTACGCCGGCCGGACGTTCCCACAATAAGGCATCGGGAAAGTGCTGCAGCAATTGCTGCAGCTCCTCATTTGCCTGCAACAACGCATCTGCAGCGGGTTGCAACTCCGGGGCAACACCAGCTGTTTTAGCACCGCGCAGCCATACTTCCGTTCTCGTTTCCATGCAATAAAAATTTCGGCTAAGATATAACAAAGAGCGCCGAAAGCCACAGAGGCGCTGAAACACAGAGAACTCAGCGCCTCTGTGCTTCTGTGGCTAACTATAAAAAATTCCAGAAAAGAATAATCTGTGCAAATCTGAGAACTCTGTGAGAAAATTTAGAAGCCAATACAAGCTAGTAGCCAAAGCTACAGAGGCAGTGAATAGCAGAAATCTCAGCGTTTCTGAGCCTCAGTAGCTAATAACAAAAAACCCCGCCTTCCGGCAGGGTCCTATAATCAATAAGTTCAGGTTATACTCTGAAGTGTGCAAACGCTTTGTTCGCTTCAGCCATACGGTGGGTATCTTCTTTCTTTTTGAAAGCAGCGCCCTCACCCTTGCTGGCAGCAACAATTTCGTTCGCCAGTTTATCTGCCATGCTGCGGCCGTTGCGGTCGCGGCTGTAGCGGATCAGCCATTTAATGCTTAATGAAATTTTACGATCGGGGCGTACTTCAGCAGGGATCTGAAAAGTGGCACCACCAATACGACGGCTGCGTACTTCCACAGCAGGAGTTACATTCGCCAGCGCTTTTTTCCAAACCTCGTACCCGTCGTCATTGGTTTGTTTTGCTACCTTATCCAGTGCGTCATAAAAAATAGTGAACGCGCCACTTTTTTTACCTTCCCACATCAGGTTGTTTACAAAACGGGTAACCAGTTTATCGTTGAACTTAGGATCCGGTGCTAACGGAAGTTTCTTGGCTTGTGCTTTACGCATTTTATTTTAAATTTTCTTGATCTTTATCTGATATCTCAATACTGAATACTCAATACTGATTATTTCTTAGCTTTTTTTGTTCCGTATTTAGAGCGGCTCTGCTTACGGTCTTTTACACCGGCAGTATCCAGGCTACCCCGTACAATATGGTAACGTACCCCTGGCAAATCCTTCACACGACCGCCTCTGATCAAAACGATCGAGTGCTCCTGCAGGTTATGCCCTTCACCCGGGATGTATGCGATCACCTCTACTTTATTCGTCAAACGCACTTTCGCTACTTTACGCAACGCAGAGTTTGGCTTTTTAGGAGTGGTAGTGTACACACGGGTACAAACGCCACGACGCTGCGGACACTGATCCAACGCCCTGGATTTGCTTTTTGCTTTTATAATTTCTCTTCCTTTACGAACTAATTGATTAATAGTAGGCATTCTTTAATGCTTTAATTTTAGGACGGCAAAGGTAACATTTGTACCTGAACTTTCAAAAATAATTCTCATTTTTTCTTGCGGCTCCCTTATTTTGGGCCCGGCTGCAGAATTTCTATCAGCTTCCTTGCGTCGCACTCTTGTGCTGAAGAACACATAATCAGCTGTTTATCATACAATTAAATGAAAGAACGCTCAATGTGCAATGCGCAACGCACAGATGCGGAACCTGAAACCAGGAACCTGGAACTTTTGCTCAAATCTTGCTTATCAATTATTTTTTATTAAATGATGGTGCCGTTTAAACACGGGGCTCCTGCAGAGCCAAACCCCTATTATTCAACAAAGCTACAAACACGGTGCTCCTAACGGAGCAAGCACCCACGTTTACCTAATGACATTGAACGAAGAAATTGATGGTGTTCTCCGAAAAATTTAGCTCATAAACAAAAAAGACCCGGCTTTTAAACCAGATCTTTAAATATAATTAATGCAATCAATATTGCGGACATCAAACCTGAGACTTGAAACCTGGAACTTGTAACATTAACCGCAATAGTCAATAATGAAGGACGGCACTTTGTCGTGAAACGATAAACGTTAAACCTCAAACATCAAACCTTTTCCAGCCACCCATGCGGATCACCATGAATATTCTCCTTATAATCTAAAAGATATTTTTTCATATCCGCAGATACTTTCATACTGTCCACATCAAACTCCATCACAAAATCCTTGTATTTCAGTTCTTTAACATGGGAAATAGTAGCTGCCGTGCCGCAGCCGAATACTTCTTTTAACTGACCGCTTTTGTAGGCCTCCACCAGCTCGTCAATAGACACTTTTCTTTCTTCCAGCTTATACCCTTTCTCCCGGAACAGTTCGATCAGGCTCATGCGGGTAATACCACTTAGGATAGTACCATCAGTAAGGTCGGGCGTAACGATGGTATCGCCGATCATAAACATGATGTTCATGGCGCCTACTTCCTGTACATACTTATGCTCATGTGCATCCATCCACAACACCTGGTCGTACCCCTGTTTTTTTGCTTCGGCAGAAGACAGTAAGGATGACGCATAGTTACCGCCGGTTTTAGCAGCGCCGGTACCGCCGGGAGCCGCACGGGTGTATTTTTCTTCTACATAAATACGGGCAGGCGCGGAGAAATAAGAGCCTACGGGCCCGGTAATGATCAGAAATTTATAGGAAGAAGATTCTTTAACGCCAAGGGTTTCTTCCGTTGCAAACAGGAAGGGACGGATGTACAGCGATTCATCATAACCGGAGGGAATAAAATCCTTATCCAGTTCAATCAGTTGCTTCATGCCGTCAATAAAGATCTCCTCGGGCACCTGCGGCATCGCCATGCGTTCGGCAGAGCGGTTCATCCGTTTCCAGTTCTCATGCGGGCGAAAAATATGGATATTGCCATTTTCATCTTTATGCGCTTTCTGACCTTCAAAAATGGTTTGGGAGTAATGCAGCACAGATAGCGCCGGGAGAAAACCCAGTGCCTGATAAGGACGGATATTGACATTGGTCCATTCGCCGTTGACATAATCCGCTTCCAGCATATGGTCCGAAAAATACTTACCAAAACCCAGGTGCTTAAAATCCACCTTGTCTAAACTGCTGTAACCGGTTTTTGTTACCGGTATGCTCATCGCTTCCACCATAAAATATTATTTTTGATCCCGATACCCATCGGGATTACAGTAGCGAAGATACGAAAACCGGCAATGTAAACCCGCCAGGTTTGATGGTATTTGAACCACATAGACACATAGATTTAATTAAATGATAACAAAAAGGCTTGATGTATTGGTAGAAGATATCCTGTGCATGGAATTAAAAGCCCAGGAAGGTTTTCTCCCAATTCACGACGCAGTTTTACTGTCTTACATGCAGATGCTGCAAAAACCAAAAGGACTTTTAATAAATTTTCATTGCACAAATATTTTTAAGTTTGGGCAAAAAACATTGGTTAATCAACTTTTCTCTCAATTGCCTGATTAGCCATCCACTATGTGCCTATGTGGTTCATCAGAAAATGTATTACAACATGAGTTTAAATAAAATTGATCTGCCTTCCTCATTAGTGGCCCAACTCTACCCCAGGTCTCTGTCCCTCAGTACTGACGGGGTTGAAACGGTGGCTACGTCACCGGTATCACAACTTCCGGTGGAGGATATGGTGCTGGCGGAAGAAAGCAGTATCGCTCTTCCACAAAAGACGACGCCCGACTGGAAATCATTAGGCAGCAACCATAAAAATATTACCGTGGTTGTGGATTATGCCACCGACCTTCATTTGCCGGACCCGGCCTTCGGTTTTTTGTCTCAAATGCTGAACGCATGCAAACTGGGGCCCAATGATGTAGCAATCATCAACCGGAATAATTACCGGGAAACCAGCTACCAGGAATTGCTAGAGCATTTCAAAAGCAAAACCGTGCTTTTATTTGGCGTAACTGCCTCCGCCTTTGGATTTCCTTTTGAAACACCTCATTACCAGGTGCAAAACTTTTCCGGATACACGGTTATGCACGCCCCTACCCTGGATGCGCTGCAAGACGATAAGCCTGCTAAAATGCAGCTTTGGTCCGGCTTTAAAAAAATATTCAATTTATGATCACGCTCATCTTCGCCACCAACAATGAAAATAAGGTCCTAGAGATCCGCCAGGCATTGCCGGAAGGGTTTGAAATTATCAGTCTTAAAGAGGCCGGAATCCTGAAAGATATTCCAGAGCCTTTTGATACCCTGGAAGCAAATGCCACCGAAAAATCCACTGTTATCCATAAAATGACCGGGAAAAACTGCTTCAGCGAGGACAGCGGTTTGATGGTGGCTGCACTGGACGGCGCCCCCGGAGTGAAAAGCGCCCGTTTTGCTGACGGCGAGCCGCAATACGGTTCCAATACGGATAAATTGCTGCATCTGCTCCGGAACACGGAACAGCGGACCGCCTATTTCAAAACCATTATCTCTCTCATTATCAACAACAAAGAGGTCCTTTTTGAAGGTATCTGTACCGGAAGGATCGCCACGGAGCCGCTGGGAACCGGCGGATTTGGTTACGACCCTGTATTTATACCGGATGGCAGCGATAAAACTTTCGGGCAAATGTCTTTAGAAGAAAAACAGGAATTTAGTCACCGGAAGAAGGCCGTTAAAAAACTGGTGGTATATTTGGCCAGCCTTGCAGGCAGTGAACAGGTTTAAAAGTTGACAGGGGAAAACTCCTTGTTAACCTTTAAACTTGTAAACTTTTAAACGGCTAAAAACACCAACTTAATAAAAAATTTAAAAACTTTGAGTACTGAAAGCAACCATAATGTATCGGACAACGACTTAATTAGAGGGTGTATTGATGGCGACCGGAGGATGCAGGAAGAGTTGTACCGGCGTTTTTCCCCAAAAATGTATGCCGTATGCTTGCGTTACGCTTCAAATACTGATGAAGCTCAGGACATTTTGCAGGACGCATTCATAAAGGTTTACAAAAAACTGGACAGTTTCAGGGGAGACGGATCTTTTGAGGGATGGGTACGCCGCATTTTTGTAAATACGGCTATTGAGCATTTCCGGAGAAAGAAATACCTGCAGCCCGTTACAGAAAGGGAAGAGAATACAATTGAAGGGAAATATATTTCCGTACTGGATGAATTAGCTGAAAAGGATATATTACAACTGATCACCCAATTGTCGCCCGGCTACCGCACCGTGTTTAACATGTATGTAGTAGAGGGCTATTCTCACAAGGAGATCGGGGATCTGTTAGGCATTAGTGAAGGCACAAGCAAATCGCAGCTTTCCCGTGCAAAAGCCATCTTACAGGATCTGGTTAAAAAATATATTGAGAACAAGGATAAAACAGACACATTAAGCAATGAACAGGCAACATAAATTATACGACTACCAGGTAACGCCACCGGCTGGCGCCTGGGAACGTATTGCCGGTTCGTTGGAGGAACTGCAATCCTTCTCCTCTGTTTCCGGGAAGCTGCTGAACGCCGAAGCTGCGCCTCCGGCTGATGCCTGGAAGCAGCTTGCCGCCTCATTGGATGAATTGGAGCAACTGGCTCCCGTGGCCCGCAAGCTGGAAAACATTGAAGTGCCACCGCCCGCGGCCGCCTGGGATGCGATCGTTGAGCAATTGGACAGCGCTAATGATTTTAACCAGCTTTCAGAAAAATTGCAGCACTTAGCAATAGAACCGCCCGCAGCGCTTTGGTCCAGGATCGAACCCGAATTACCGGTTAAAGCCGTTGCAAGAGCGAAAACCGTTTCTTTCAAATGGGCCCGCTATGCCGTAGCCGCCAGCGTTGTAGGGCTGCTTTGTTTTGCCACCATTCATTTGCTGGAAAAATCGGCTAAAGGCAAGGGAACCGGCCTGGCCGTTTTGCACACCAATGAGAAAAAAGATAACACGCAGGTAGCCGTTACGCTGCCAAAGGATACCAACACAACACCTCAAAACGAGGAGGAAACAGATTCAGCCGAAGAAGCGGCTCCTTTGCTGGCACAGCAGGATAAAACACCTGGCCAGCCCACCCAGATCATGACCGCCACCGGGCATACGTATCATACCACCATCGAAAAAAACAAAGCCCTTCAGGGACGCTACATCATGCTGATGACCGAGGATGGAAACGTGGTGCGCATGTCGAAAAAACTAGGCAATATTGCCGATTGCGTTTCCGGGGAAACCGACGGATCTGAATGTACCAACCAGATACAGGAATGGCAGAAAGAAGTGGCCAATGCGCCTGTAACGGCAACACCAGATACTTTTCTTGACCTGCTGAACCTGGCAAGCGCTGATTAGAAGAAATTTTAAAGTATAATTGAAGTAAGCGTTTCATTTTTTTGATACGCTTTTTTAGTAACTATAAGATAACAGGCATGGACGTAACGATGCGGAACGCCGAACTCTATTGTCAAGTACAAGCGAGCGTGGCAACGATGCTGATAGAACCCCAACAGCCGACCCCATAAAAATATGGCAAGAATAAAAGTAGCATTACCCCCAGCTTTTTCGTTTACCTGCACCATCCCCGTGCGGGTTACCGATATTAATTACGGCGGGCATGCCGGCAACGATCGTTTGCTGGGAATGATCCACGAAGCGCGGGTGCAGTTCCTGGACCAGTTAGGTTACGCCGAATTTGCAGTTGAGGGCACGGGCCTGATCATGACCGATGTGGCAATGGAATTTAAAAACGAAGTGTTCCGGGGCGATACGATTTTTGCTTCTGTGGCTGCGGGTGATTTTCACCGGGTAGGGTTTGATCTGTACTATTTGCTTGAAAAGGAAGCTGCCGGCAAAAAAATTCCCGTGGTCTATGCGAAAACGGGAATGATCTGTTTTGATTATACGCTTAAAAAAATGATGGCAGTTCCTGAAGCCGCGGTGAAACGATTGCAAGGATAAAAGCCCGGAGAGATCAGGCTCCCGCAGATTTTCGCAGATAGCAGAATCGCATTGGGTTTATCAGCTATTGACGGACAGGTTTCCCGCAGATAACGCTGATTTTTGCAGAAAGAAAAAGGCGCTTTAAGACTTGTGAAGAAGCGCCGCGGGAACCTAACGGCTTGTACCGGGCTACGCTGCTGCCTCTTCCGCTACTTCGGCCTCATCAATTTCCACCACCAGGTTATCGATGATAAATTCCTGGCGATCCATGGTATTTTTACCCATATAATATTCCAGCAATTGCTGAATATGATCGCCCTGCTCCACCCGCATGAGTTGCTTACGCATATCGCCGGCAATGAACTGGGAAAATTCATCAGGGCTAATTTCACCTAACCCTTTAAAACGGGTTACTTCCGGCTTGCCGGATAATTTTTTCATCGCTGCTTTTTTCTCCGCTTCGCTGTAACAATAGATGGTTTCTTTTTTATCGCGCACGCGGAACAAAGGCGTTTCCAGCACATACACTTTTTCCTGTTTTACCAGCTCCGGGAAGAACTGCAGGAAGAAGGTCATGATAAGCAGGCGAATGTGCATGCCGTCCACATCAGCATCGGTAGCAATAACGATATTGTTAAAACGGAGGCCTTCCATTCCCTCCTCAATATTCAGGGCATGCTGCAGCAAATTAAATTCTTCGTTTTCGTACACTACTTTTTTAGTGAGGCCAAAACTATTCAGCGGTTTCCCCCGAAGACTAAATACTGCCTGGGTTTCCACATTGCGCGCCTTGGTGATAGAGCCACTGGCACTATCCCCTTCCGTAATAAAAATGGTTGTTTCATTTTGTTTGGCGATGAATTCTTCTTTGTTTTTCGCCGGTGGTTCTTCGTTTAAATGAAACCGGCAATCCCGCAATTTACGGTTGTGCAGGTTGGCTTTCTTCGCCCGCTCATTTGCCAGTTTTTTTATGCCGGCCAGATCCTTGCGTTCCCGCTCACTTTGTTCAATTCTTTTCTTCAGTGCTTCGGCGGTAGCCGGATTTTTATGCAAAAAATCATCCAGTGCTTTTGAAAGAAAATCCCCCACGAACTGTTTCATGCTGGGGCCGTTCAGATCCACATTTTGTGAGCCCAGTTTGGTTTTCGTCTGACTCTCAAAAACCGGTTCCACCACGCGCACAGCTACGGCCGCCACTATGGCTCCCCGAATGTCTGAGGCCTCATAATCTTTCTTATAAAAATCACGGACGGTCTTTACAAACGCCTCACGAAAGGCCTGCTGGTGTGTGCCCCCCTGGGTGGTGTGCTGCCCGTTCACAAAGCTATAGAGCTCCTCGCCATAATCATTACCATGGGTGATGGCTACTTCAATATCTTCTCCTTTCAAGTGAATGATCGGGTAACGGATTTCATCCTCATTGGTCTTGCGCTGCAGCAGGTCCAGCAGGCCGTTGCGACTAATATAGTTTTTTCCGTTGAATGCAATTTTAAGTCCGGCGTTCAGGAAGCAGTAGTTCCAGATAAGGTTTTCCAGGAACTCCGGGTAAAACTTAAAATTTTTGAAAATGGTATTATCCGGCGTAAAGGTAACCAGCGTGCCGTTATCATCTGCGGTCTTTAATTCTTTGCTTTCGCTTGTAAGCACTCCTCTTTCAAACTCGGCCCCTTTTTCTTTACCATCGCGAAAGGCGGTTACTTTAAAATAAGTACTCAGGGCGTTTACCGCTTTGGTACCCACCCCGTTCAGTCCCACGGATTTTTGGAAGGCGCGGCTATCGTATTTAGCCCCGGTATTGATCTTACTGACCACATCCACTACTTTGCCCAGCGGGATACCACGTCCATAGTCCCGAACAGTAACGGTATGGTCTTTAATGGTGAGCTCAATGGTTTTGCCGTAGCCCATCATGTATTCATCAATACAGTTATCCATCACTTCCTTCACCAGCACATAAATGCCGTCGTCCGGACTGTTGCCGTCTCCTAATTTCCCGATATACATACCCGGACGCAGGCGAATATGCTCTTTCCAGTCCAGGCTTTTAATACTGTCTTCATTATACTCAGCTCCCGTCTTTGGTGCTACTGTTTCTTTTGCCATTGATCAAATCCTTTTAGATACCGTTCTTAACGCCTTTCAGCCTATAGTGAACGAAACGACCAAATGTAAAGAGATTTTAGGGATTTGGAAAGATGAGTTATCCAGAGGTGTGTAACATTTTTTAGTTTAACCGCAAAGACGCTAAGGCGCGGGGTATTTCTGAGATTTGCACAGAAAAAAAACTTTCAGAACCTTCCGCCACACCCGTATAAATCCGTGATAAATTTCGATTGACAGTTATTCTGTATATCTTTTGCCGGCACCTCCGGAGAAATGAAATCTATATGAAAATATCCCTCAAAAACCAGTTCCAGTTTTTTACATAGTTTTCCAGCGTCGAAGTTGTTTAGACTTTCGAATGTGCTGTATTTCCCGCAGATTTGCACTGATTTTTTCGCTGATTTGCGCAAAAAATCAATCTGCGGATATCAG
>JAGIAQ010000080.1:0-16646 GCA_017744795.1 Niabella sp.
GTATTAATGAGTTAAAATTAAAATATGGCTTTAAAGGATATTTTGATTCAAGCATTTATAAATGGCTCTCAAATTATAGAATGTTAAAAGCAAAAGAGTTCCTGCTCACAACTGAAATTGCCATTAAAGAAATTGCAGCTCTTACCGGATTCCCTGTGACCTGCAATTTTATCACGGCATTTCGAAAGCATTTCGGAGTGACGCCGGGAGCGCTGCGCAAGCGGCAAATAAACATTCCTAAAATGAGCTCATTTATATCATAAACGAAAAATATCCCTAATTTCAAATGTTTAATTTTCGGAATCAAAACATTTGAACGAGCATAGCTATTGATGCTCATTTTAAATCAACGATATGCGCGAAGCTCAAATGAAAGATAAGGACAGGATCGTCGAAATCCTGACGAGATCTTTTGAGGCCAACCGAAGTGTCAATTATATTATTCCGGGTGACCGAAAAAGGGAAGCCCGGCTCAAAGCTCTTATGGCGTATTCGTTTGATTTCTGTAAACGAAATGGAGAAGTGTTTTTGACCGACAATGAAGAAGGATGTGCCCTGGTGGTATTTCCGGAGAAAAGGAAATTTACGGTCACCGGGGTTATGAAGGACATCAGGCTGATATTTACGGGTATCGGGTTGGCCAACCTGGCAAAAACGATGCGCCGGGAATCTCTTATCAAAAAACACCACCCTGGTGGGCCGATTTATTATCTCTGGTATATTGGAGTTGCGCCCGCTGCGCAGGGAAAAGGTATCGGTACGGCATTGCTTAGCGAGCTTGCCCAAAGGGGAACAACGCTCAACCGGACGATCTGCCTTGAAACCTCAACGAAGAAGAATTTACCGTGGTACGAAAAAAATGGATTTTCCACTTATAAAATTATCGAATTCGGATTCCCCGTCTACTTTATGAGATATGGAATCTGAAATCGCCTGCCATGCTTATTCCCGACACTGAAATGCACTTACGCTTGGTCTTTACCTCTGCTTTTTGTCCTTTGCTTAATATTTCTTTCACTAATCCATGGCACTATTTCACCGGGCGTGGCCATTGCATCTTTATCAGCAAAATAATGCAGGGCCTCGGGTGAGGCTCCAACCCATTGAGACTTGCAACCCTTTATTTGGACAAGGCCGGCCGAAGGGTCTATCGTAAGCGTTGTGAAAAGTGCATCCTGGTATGGACAGGTGTAGGCAATATAGGGATGCTCCTTATGAATGCGCTCAGGGTAGCTGTTGTGCTTGAATTTTCCCCCAACCCAAAAATAAGACGCTGAGTTGATGTGCACATAGTTGATCCCATCAATAAAAAGATGGCTGTCGATATGTGTATGACCATTGATGGCTATAAGGATCTTTTCGGCATGGGCTGACAGGAGCTGCTGTATTTCAGCAGCATTGTCCACAGCCAGCGATCCCGCCAGCGGCTGATGCGAGACAATGATGACCGGTTTGCTGGTACCCTGCAATTGCTGTTGCAGCCAGTCTGTCTGTTCTTTATTAATATAGGAGGGATATCCTCCTTTATACGCAGGAGATCCTTTGTCGTTGCCATCCAGAATGATAAAACAAATGCCGTTAATCTCTTTGGTATAATACCGGGCCGGCATGCCCCAATAGTCGATGCACTGCTGTTTGGTATAACCCGCATCAGTATCGTGGTTGCCAATGACGTGCATTCTTACCGGGTGGGCATTATTAAACAGGTCTATAACGGCTTTGTTCTTATCGCCGGGATAGGCCAGGTCGCCCATTTGCAACAGCGCATCGGGCCTTATCTTTTTCATGCGTTCTGCGAAAGCGCTTAACCGGTCATAACCATTATGCATGATGTCCTGGTGCAGATCGGTTATAATTCCGATAGTGGTTTTTGCTTTTCGATCGAACAGGTTTAATGTTGCGCCGGATAGTTGCAAGGCGAGGCCTGTTGAAGCCATTGTGCCTAAAAAGCTGCGGCGGGTAATATTATTTGGCATAGTTGATTGAAGGGTGGGGAAATGATTTTAAAATCAAATTAAAACATGTGGGCACAATTTACTATAATTGGGATGATTTTTTTAACGCATTGTGATAAAGAAGTGAAATTTCCCTGAAGTTCCGGATCAGCAATGTTGACGTTCAGTAAACAGTAAATTAACACCTGTATGAAATGGCTTTTTATTATATTTTGGATCTGCCTGCCCGTTACACCTATATGGGCTCAACACGCTTCCAATCGTTATGCTGTTGTTTTCATAGGTAACAGTATTACTTACGGCGCTACGTTACAATCGCCAGAAAAAGAGGCACCACCTGTTCAAATGGTCCGGATCCTGGAAGAAAAAGGGTATCGTATTCAATATGCCAATTGTGGATTCAGCGGCAGCACTACGGTAGATTTTTTGCCGGTTTCCAACAAGTATTTTCCAAAAGTGCTGCAGGCGGCGGATAGCCTTTATGCCGCTGACGTCCCATTGTTTTTTTCAATCACCCTGGGTACCAACGATAGCGCGGAAGAGGGACCAGCAGGAGCGCCTGTATCGCCCGAACAGTATAAAAAGAACCTGCAAATAATTATCGACAGCCTGCACCGGCGGTACCCAGGCAGTTCTTTTGTGCTACACCAGCCTGTCTGGTATAGTCCGAACACACAGAACCGCTCTGTCTATCTTAAAGAAGGGTTACAACGTTTACAGACATATACTCCTCAGTTGGAATTATTGATAAAAGAGCACCCGGGATTTGTTTTTAAAGGCGATAGAAAAGGATTTGATTTTTTTAGGAGGGATCCAAAGAAATATTTTACCCCGGAAAAAGGGCCGGTTGGTATTTTTTATTTGCATCCGAACGCGCAGGGCGCTAAACTGCTGGGATCTTTTTGGGCAGATTGTTTTGTCAGGTATATAGCAGGACGGCGCAAAAATAAACAGGAATGATAGTGGCCTTATAAAAGCAACACGCTGCTGTTGACATGGCTTATTTTATGAAAAGAATGGACAAAATAATGAAGAGGCGAATTCGTTGCCGTTTTTATTGGATATGCCTGACCCGTTTGAAGATTTATACCTAATTTCATTTGCTGCAGCAGCTTTATTTTTTAGCATATGAAATTTTTGATACTGTTATGCCTGCTTGTTTCCACTCAATGCAAGGCTCAAACCGTTGATGTTACCGGGTTTGGTGTACAGCCCAACAGTTTTGCGGATGCCGTACCCGCTGTTCAGAAAGCCATTGAAGCTTGTCGTGGACAGCAACAATCGATTATTAATTTTCCAAAGGGGCGATACGACTTTTGGCCCGACAGTGCTGCGGTAACCCATTATTATATTTCCAATTCATCATCGGAAGTGGAAATGCCGGTAAAGCAGCAACGGGTGGGATTGTTTTTAAAAGGACTGAAAAATAGTACCATTGAAGGTAACGGTTCTGTTTTCGTGTTTCATGGGAAAATGATTACCTGGGTAATTGACAGCAGTGAGAATATAACCATTCGCAACCTGTCTGTAAACTATGAACGTCCCGGCATGTCGGAAATGACAATAAAAGAAATTGCACCGCAAACAGTAGTCGCCGTAGTACATCCTGATTCAAAATTTATGATTATCAACGACCGGCTGCAATGGTACGGGGAAAAATGGAAACCGCGGGACCAGAGTATTTTTGCTGCATTGGTAAAACCCACGGAGGGTACATTGTTCTATAGTTCCTGGCAGCCTTTTTATAAAGCTACCGCTGCTGTTATAGCGCCGCTGACAGTGAAATTTGAAGGCGATTTTTCAAAATTTAAAGCAGCTCCCGGCGATGTGCTAACCATCCGTGATGCCATTAGAGATTATGTGGGCGCCTTTCAAAACCGGTCTAAAAATATTTTCCTGCACAATGTTCATATGTACTATATGCACGGGCTGGGCATTGTATCGCAGTTTTGTGAAAACCTGGATTATGACAGTGTATCGGTAGCTCCGCAAAAGGGCAGCGGTCGTGTTATTGCATCCTCTGCGGATGGAATGCACTTTTCGGGTTGCAAAGGGCAGATCACCATTGATCATTGTCATTTCAATGGTATGCACGATGATCCGGTAAATGTACACGGAACGCATTTGAAGGTAAGCGAAGTGCTGTCGCCAACAATGCTCAAATTGCGGTTTATGCATCATCAGACCTATGGTTTTGCGGCTTTTGCCCCGGGCGATAGCGTGGCGTATTTGCATGCAGCCTCCTTACAGATTTTTGATCACGGTGTTATTAAATCAGCCCGGCTTATTGCTGAACGGGAAATGCTGGTGGAGCTGCAAAAACCCGTCGGTACTGCATTGAAAGCAGGGGATGCCCTGGAGAATATTACCTGGACACCGGCATTGACCATTCGCAATTCGAGGTTTGAAGGAACGATCAGTCGCGGTACCCTGGTTACCACCCGGCGAAAAGTGTTGATTGAAAATAACGTTTATTATCGCACCGGCATGCACGCCATTCTGATAGAAGATGATGCTTCGGGTTGGTACGAGTCTGGCCCGGTAACTGATGTAACCATCCGCAACAACCAGTTTATTGAGTGCGGGTATAATTCGCGCCCCGGAAGTTACCCCATTAAGATCAACCCCGAAGCGCATGAATGGGTGCCGCGGTATTATGTGCACCACAATATAAAAATTGAAAACAACTATTTTAAAGTATTTGGTGCGCCGGTGCTACAGGCTTACAGCACTGATGGGCTTTTATTTACAAATAATAAAATAGAGGGATCGCATTTTATGGAGCCGGGCAATGAACGCGCTGCCATTAGCCTGAAAGCCTGTACCGGCGTGGTTATTCGTGGTAATACCTTTGACGCAATACAGCCGGTATTGCAATTAGAAAAGATGAAAAAAAAGGATATTAAGACGGATATGAAAGAGACGTTGGAACGATAGCATTGGAGGTGTCCGTCATTCCGATGAGCCCGCCCGGACGGGGAGGGTGAAGAGGAATCTCTTCCGCTAAGAAAGGCCTGCACCGTCTATAAGCACCGGATCCCTCCTCGTACCTCGTCGGGATGACGGTGGCGATAGTGGTCGCGTTTCCTGCAAGGTGCCTGGCGCATATTTAATCCCTTTGCCGATAGTAATACCCCAGTTGAAGGGTGCGACGCAAGTGAAGCCTAATAGTAGTACTGAGGCTGATATTATAATAAAAAACAAAGAATACTGATGAACCTGGTAAAAAAAATGTGGGTTGTATTTTCTTTTTTCCTGCTGACAAATACTGTCGCTGCACAAACCTATGAACTAGATGCATCGCATGTTGCAGCAGAGGAACTGCATCCCATTCCCTTTTCTGGTGTAAACCCGCAGGGGATAAAGCTTTCGGCCAATAACCGGTATTTTCTAAAAAATAATAAACCCTGGTTTCCGCTGATGGGAGAGATGCACTATAACCGGGTGCCCCCGCAGGATTGGGAAAGCGGTATCCTTAAAATGAAAAGCGCGGGCCTTTCCATTATAGCCACTTATATTTTCTGGAATGAACATGAAACGGAACCGGGTGTATGGGATTGGAAGAACAACCGCGATCTGAGAAAATTTGTGGAGCTATGCGGTAAACATGGAATGTATGTGTGGCTGCGCATTGGCCCCTGGGCGCATGGGGAGCAGCTGCATGGCGGCCATCCGGAGTGGATTGCAAAAATGAAAGGACGGCGTACCAATGATCCCACATATATCGCTGCCGCTGCAAAACTATTCAACCAGATTGGTGCTCAGACAAAAGGATTGTTTTTTCAGGATAGCGGCCCTGTTATTGGCACACAATTAGAAAACGAATATGCCAGCGGGCAGGCGGAACATATCACTAAACTGAAACAGATAGCACAGGAAGCCGGCATCCGGCCGGTGTTCTGGAGTGTTACGGCCAACACCGTTTTTGATGAAAATAAAATGGAAGTGATCCCATTGCAGGGGTCCTATTGTTACCGGGGATGGGAAAAAGCCGGAGGCGGACCTACAGCTGATTTTTTATACGGCGATGATCAGTGGATCATGGGTGATGCACTGGGTAAGCTTTTTTACACCCCGGCATTGTTCCCAAGAGGGCTTTGTGAACAGGGTGCCGGCAGCCAGATGACGGGTGCGAATCGATTTGTAGTGGAGCCCTATGTAGAGGAAGCGCATCTGCAAAACCAGATTGGCCGGGGGATGAATTTAATTGGGTACTACATGTTTCATGGGGGTACGCAAACGCCGGGGCTGAAAGAGCCCGGCTTGCCGGAAAGTTACGACTTCCAGGCGCCTGTTGGGGAGTTTGGTATTATTCGCCCCTCTTATAAATGCCTGAAAATACTGCATAATTTTATCAACGATTTTGGAACCGAGCTGGCTGCTATGCCCCAGGTAGAGCCTGCCCATCCCGTGCGAGATGTGCATAATACAAAAGACCTGCGTTATATCGCCCGCGTAAAAGACAAGAGTGGCTTTCTTTTTTTAATGAACACCCAGGTGCGTGTTCTCATGCCCGATAGGAAGGTTACGGTAAATCTGAAACTGAAAAATGAAACAATACAATTCCCGTCTATCCTTTTGAAAGGTCAGACCAATCTTATGCTGCCCTTCAATTTGGAACTGAATGGTGTTTTGATAAAATATGCTACAGCACAGCCCATGGCAAAGATTGAAGAAGGAAGGACCACTACTTTATTTTTAGTGAAGCCGGAGGGCGTAAATGCTGTAATAGCGCTAGAGAGGAACACGTTAAAATCAAAGAACGGCCCGGAGGTATTGAAGCTGGAACCTGGTGTGCCGTTGCAGCTAACCAGCAAAACCGGCAAACGCCTGGTAGTTATTACTCTTACCCGTGAAGAAGCCGAGAATAGCTGGCGCACTACTATCAATGGGACGCAGGCATTGGTGATCACCCATGCCAATTTGATCAACAATGGCAGCAATTTGCAGTTGCAACAGGTGGGCAGCAATATTTTTAATTTTAAAGTGTATCCCCGGGGGCTTCCCGGTTTCGTCGAGAATAGTGGGGCTGCTTCCCGCAAGTTGGCCTGGTATGATGATTACAGTGTTTCTGTAAGACCATACCAACCCGAAATAAAGCTGCAGCTAAAGAACGAAACAGCCCTGGTTCAATTGCCTGCGTCCCTGCCGGAACAGGTGAATGATATATTGCTCAGGATACAATACCTTGGCGGGAGCGCTACGGCCCGGCAAGATCAAAAACTGCTGTCAGATAATCTGTTTAATGGCATTCCCTGGCTGTTTAGTGCCAAAAATTATTTGGGAAAGGGTACGCTGCAATTTGATATCCAGAGATGGGGCGATACTATTACCGGTGTGGACAAGGAGCTGGTGGAGAAAATAAAATCGAAAGGCGCTGTTGTGGAAAAGATAGAAGCGCTTCCCGAGTACAAAGTTATTGTCAATTTTTAAATGCCGGTAACGGCAAATTTGCCATCAATTGTTAGACGAGCTTTTCATCAGGACGGGTATGCAAATATTTCTGCCACGAATTCCATCGTTCTGCGTGGGCAGCATGATTTAAGGATACAACGAAAATGATTCCTGCAAATCAGCGGGGCAAAAGGTCTCCCGCAGACTTTCGCAGACCAAAGAAGTGTAATCCGCGCCGCGCCGTCGGCGCGGATCTGCGTAAATCTGCGGGCCAAAAAAATTAGTCATTCCTAATCCATCTTGCCTTATTTCTGCTGTATTTATGTAGTTTAAAATCAGCTTAAACGACTTAGTTGTACAGAATGCACGAATAAAATATTGCGTTTAATATTCCGGATTCAATACCACAAATGCGTCTGCGGCGCTTATTCGTGTATTCGTGGCATTTTAATCCCAATAGGAAATAGATTTGTGCGTTCGCCCCGGGCTCTTCATGCAATAATCCGTCTGATCGCCGAAAAATCTTTATTTTCACAGGAAGATGACAAAAGCAAAAACAATAAAGCAGGGCGGGGATTTGTCTTACCATAAGATAGGGGAGGCCATAAGAAACTACAGGAAGGAGAAAAAGCTGAAACTCATAGATCTTGCGGCAAGGGCCAATATAGGCGCGGCATTGCTTTCAAAAATAGAAAACGGACGCATGATCCCAACGATCCCGACGTTGTTCTCAATTGTGGCGCAGTTGCAGGTGCCGATCAATGATTTTTTTTCAGAGCTGACTGCGGAAGATGATTTTCCCGGATATATTTTTATTCCCAGGGCAACTTACAAGCCTTATGTAAAAGAAGAAAAAGCAACGGGCTTCAATTATTTTTCTGTCCTGGAGCGGGGGATGAGCAGCGGGTCTTTTCAGATATCTGTTCTGGAGCTGGTTCCGGGCGCTAAACGAAAACAGGTTACTACAGACGCTTTTGAATTTATTTATACATTGAACGGATCCCTCAGCTATCACCTTGAAAAAAAAGTGCTAAAGTTAAACACCGGCGATTCGTTATACTTTGACGGCAATATTCCCCATGTGCCGGTGAATGACTCGGGGAAAAAGGTGACACTGTTGGTTGTATACTTTTTTACATCCTAATGAGAAACTCCTGCTTTAAACTTCTCAAAAAAAGAATTATTGCAAGCTGTTAAGATCTGTTATTTGAACAGACGATTACGCTTTCCCCATAATAATTACAAAAACAAGAGAAGATGTGTGCCCTTTGGAGGGAACGGCCCAAATCATATCTTCAAATTCGATGCAGCGCCTGTTTTGTTTTAGCTGATGTTCCTTACATCTGCTTCTAGAGCCTACTCTGGAAAACTGTTAAAAAAGTTTAGGTCTGCAGCAATATAATTGTAGATTGCTGCAGGGTTACCAGTTAATTTCGCAAGATCAGGATTCTTGTTTCTGATACTTTTTAAGATTGAATTCAATACATTAATCAACCATTCATTTATATATATTATTCCAATATGCGACAAAAATCAATAAACAAACTTTGGCAAACAGATGATGAGCTTTTTCAGATCATAAAAAGAGAGTTATATACAGCCGTTGTGGGCGATATAATGGATAAACTTGGATACCTGCACCAGTTTCTGCCCCCTCAAATAAAACCATTACGACAGGATATGTTTGTAGTGGGCCGGGCGATGACCGTATTGGAAGCGGATGTTTTTAGTGAAGACGGCAATAATAATTTTTTATTAAAAAAACCTTTTGGCCTGATGCTGGAGGCATTGGATGACCTGAAAGAAAATGAGGTATATATATGTGCGGGTGCTTCACCCAGTTATGCGCTTTGGGGAGAACTGATGAGCACCCGTGCTATGAAGCTGGGAGCCGCAGGTGCAGTAGTAGACGGCTATTCAAGAGACACCAACGGAATACTGGAATTGAATTTTCCAACTTTTTCCTACGGTCGTTATGCACAGGATCAGGCGCCCAGGGGGAAAGTGATCGATTTCAGGGTGCCTTTGAAAATTAAAGGAGTACTGGTAAATAGCGGAGATATTGTTGTGGGCGATAGTGACGGGGTATGTATTGTGCCCCGGGAAATTGAGGAGGAAGTATTTGCCCGGGCGATTGAAAAAGCAAGGGGTGAAAAAGTAGTGCAAAAGAAAATTGAAGAGGGCATGAGCGCAAAAGAGGCATTTGAAAAATATGGAATTATGTAACCTTCAAAAGCCGGTAAATTCAGGATGGTCTGAAATTTTAAATCATATTGTTCTTTTTGTATGGCCATGCTGCTGGGTGCTTGCAGTTTCGCGCAACAGCAGATAGAAGGATTTACGATCCCGGAACTTGTTCCAAAACCTTTTGCCGTTTCAGGGGTGCGACAAACTGAATTGTCATTAAACGGGCAATGGTTGTTTCAAATTGGCGCGGCAGCAAAACAAAACAAAATAGAAGTGCCCGGCGAGTGGGAAATGCAGGACTACACTGTTCGGGAAGGAGAAACTGGTATTTATACTAAAGCGTTGCAACTACCTGCGGACTGGAAAGGTAAAGTGGTAAAACTGCGCTTTGACGGTGTAAGCTCACATGCCGTAGTAAAAGTGAACGGCATTAAAATAGCGGAGCATGAAGGTAGTTTTGTTCCTTTTGAAGCAGATATTACTTCGGCGCTGAAAAGCGATAATAATGTGTTACAGGTAGCGGTACAGGCGAATACCATCAGCGACAAACTGGCTTGCACTTCCCAGTATGCGGCTCACACGGTGGGAGGGATTCTTCGCAACGTAGTGCTGCGCGTGCTGCCTAAGACATACATTTCTGATCTTGCCATCAATACTGTTTTTGACGATACGCATCAAAATGCGACACTGCAAATCAATACCGCTGTTGAACAAGATCAGGATGCTTATCTGTATTACCTCTTACGCGATGCGAATGGTAAAATTGTAGTCAGTAAAACGGAAAAGTGTAAGTCGCAACCGGTTGTTATCAATGTTAAGCAGCCTCGTCAATGGAATACCGAACAACCCTATTTGTATGAGCTTACGGTTGAGCTTTCGCAAAAAGATGGGGCGCCCATTGAAGTAGTGAAGCAAAAGGTTGGTTTCCGGCAAGTGAGTGTAAGCGGGAATCAGCTATTGGTGAACGGGCAGCCCATAAAAATGCGTGGAGTAAACCGTCATTCGATCTACCCTTTGACCGGTAGAAGCATTACAGCGGATCTGGATGTTAAAGACGCTGTTCTTTTCCGGAACGGGAACTGTAACTATATACGGACCTCGCATTATCCGCCTACAGAAGCTTTTTTGAACGCCTGCGATTCGCTCGGTCTGTTTGTAGAGAGTGAATCCTCCCTTTGCTGGATCAATCACGGAGCGGCTCCCATATGGAAATTATGGAATTATAAAGACGAAAAATTTCTGCCCTATATGATAGCGGCCAATGTTGAAAAAATGGTGGCTCAACGTAATCATCCTTCTGTTATTATTTGGTCCCTGGGGAATGAATCGGTGTGGAGTGAGCTTTGGGACAAAGTAAATACGGTTACAAAAAAACTGGATCCCACCCGGCCTACGACCTTTCATGATCAATGCTGGGGCGGTTTTAATAATGCCCATAGTAAGGCTGATATAGCCGTTTATCACTATCCCGGGATCAACGGCCCCGCGGCTTGTGATACGATGAGCCGGCCGGTTTTATTTGGTGAGTATGCGCATATTTCGTGCTATAGCAGGCGGGAGCTTTTGACAGATCCCGGCGTCCGGGAAGCCTACGGAGCGCCGTTGGTACAGTTATATGATAGTATGTACCATCATAAAGGATGCCTGGGCGGCGCCATCTGGAGCGGTATTGACGATATCTTTCATATGCCGGATGGACGTATTATTGGTTACGGCCCCTGGGGACCGGTGGACGGATGGCGTCGTGCCAAACCGGAATATTATGGTATGAAAAAAGCCTATTCCCCTGTAAGGGTCCTGAAAGTCGAATATCCGTCTGGGCACCAAGACGGGCTGCGCGTGCTGGTAGAAAACCGGTACGATTTTATAAACCTTCGGGATGTTCTGGTTCAGTATACAACAGATGGCGATACTAAAAAAATTAACGTTGCCATTGCTCCGCACCGTACCGGGGTTATTGAGCTTCCTGTGGGTAGAACGGCCCGGGAAATCAGTATCCGGTTTACAGATCCGCGCGGGTTTGTTGCGGAGGAGGAAAAAATCAGGTTACAAAAAGATGAGTTCCCGATGCTCACGGAAGCTGCCGTTTCGGCTACCGAAAATGATGCTGCGATTGAAATACAGCTGGGAAATATCACCTATCTTATTAGTAAACAAACGGGCATATTGTCGGCAAAAAAAGGAGAAAAATTACTGATGAAGCAGGGGCCTGTACCGGCCATTGTTCCAATGAACTATGAAGATGGGGGGAAGCCCAATGTGGCAGGTGAAACCTATCAGAATAATATTTACCCCATCAAGGATTATCCACTCTATACGTTGTTCGCAAAAAATATGACGATTGTAAAAAGCAACGACCAGGTAAAGGTCGCCTTTGAAACGCGCTTTTATGATGGCTCAGACGGGGAGCAATCCTACACATTTGCAACAAATGGAACGGTAACTACGGAATACCTTGTAAACTACAGGGGAAAAGATGTAACGCCGAGGCAGTATGGTCTGATGCTGCAATTACCAAAAAGTTTTGATCAGCTGTCCTGGAGCAGAAAAGGGGCATTCAGCAGCTATCCTTCTAATGATATTGGTCGCACCGAGGGAGAAGCGCAGCTGAATGCGAAGCACATTGATGGAGTGGAAGAATGGGGAGTGGTGCCAAAGGCTGATTGGAAAGACGATGCGAATGATCTCGGCTCGAATGATTTTCGTTCCACGAAGAGGGCAATTTATTTTGCATCACTGACGGATAACAGCAAGGATAGTGTTGCCGTCCTCTCTGATGGAAAACAATCATCGCGTAGCTGGCTGCAGGACGAAGCAATCCAATGGCTGATTGCCGACTATAATAATAATGGTTCTGAGCCTTTTTATGGTACGCCCTTTACTGACGGGAAGACCAATATTAAAGATAAAACGCTTAAGGGTAAAGTAGTATTTGTAATCAGATAACTGTTATGTAATGAGAAAATTGTTGATTGTATTTAGTTTGTTTGTGATCAAGGCACGGGCGGCCGACAGTACTTTTGTTCTTAAACGCCTGAGCCCGGTGCCTGTTGCAACCAGCACTTCCGGTGAACTGCAACTGAGCTTGAATGGCTCCTGGCTTTTTAATCCTGCTCCTGAGCCAGGCTTTGAAACAAAACAGCCAGGCGCTTCCTGGAAAAAAATTGAAGTGCCGGGCGAATGGGTGATGCAGGGGTTTAGTGTAGAAAAAAACAAATGGGCCGGTTATTCACGAACGTTTACGACGCCGCAGCAATGGAAAGGGAAACGGATAAAACTTAGGTGTGATGCCATTTATAGTGAAAGTGAGCTTTTTATCGACGGTAAAAAAGCAGGCGCACATCTCGGCGGGTTTACGCCCTTTGAACTGGATGTTACAGATCTTGTAAAACCGGGCTCGGCATCTGTCATTAATATCAAAGTAAAGAATGAAGGGATCGCCGATTCGCTGGCCAGTGGCTCGCAATACGCCGTGCATCCTTTGGGCGGTATTACCCGGAAAATATATCTGATGGCGGTGCCAGAAGTAAATATCTCCCTGTTTCATGTAAGCACGATATTTGATGCCGCTTACACAAATGCCACCCTGAAAACAGAATTGCAGCTGACCAATGAAACAAGAGCATTGCTAAAAAAATCAATCCTGACCTTTGAATTGATAGCCCCAAAAACAAATGCGGTTGTGTTGTCAAAGAAAATAGTCCTGGACGATGGGATAAATACCGGGGGCTTGCTGGATAAGGTATTTGAGTTTCCTGTGCAACAACCTTTGAAATGGGATCCTGAGCACCCCAACTTATACACTTATAGAATAACGCTTGATGCAAATGGTTCAACAGAAACGGTCGTGCGTAAAATAGGGTTCCGGCAGATCGACATACGCGGCAATAAAATTTATGTAAACAATCAACCTGTAAAACTACGCGGGGCCTGTCGCCATGAAATAGATCCGCTGCGCGGCCGGTCTTTGATTGGCGATGCCTGGGTAAAAGATGTGCTGTTATTCAGGGAGGAGAATGTCAATTATATACGCACCTCCCATTACCCGCCCGCGGAAGAATTTATTAAAGCCTGCGATAGTTTGGGTATGTTCGTGGAATGCGAAGCGCCTTACTGCTGGGCCGATGGCACCGATGTGCCCGCCAGCCGTTACACAGAAGCGATCCTGGATCAAACAGCAGATATGGTCAATTTTTTTCGATCTAACGTATCTGTCCTCGACTGGTCTATTGCCAACGAATCCCAGGGCGCCTATAACCGGTACTTTCATCGCTCTGCGATGCTGGTAAAGCAGCTCGACCCCACACGCCCGCGTGATTATAACCAGTATGGCAAAGAAGCCGATAACAAAGAACTGGAGATTGCGAATTTTCACTATCCTGGTCCCTCCGGCCCATCTGATTATTACAATAACCCGAGGCCGGTGGTGTTCAATGAATATACGCACCTGAACGCCTACAACCGGCTGGAGCTCGTAACCGATCCGGGCATTCGGGATGCATGGGGGATCGGTTTCCATAATATGTGGGAAAAAATGTATGCGGCGCCTGCAATTGCAGGTGGCTGTATCTGGGCAGGTATTGATGATACATTTATTTTGCCGGATGGCAGGGTGGTGGGCTATGGAACCTGGGGGCCTATTGACGATTGGCGCCGGAAAAAGCCCGAGTATTGGCATGTAAAGAAAACGTATTCGCCAATAAAAATTTCCCTGGCGGGGAATTATAAAAACGACAGTGTACAACTGAATATCGAGAACCGGATGTTGTTTTCCAATGTCAGTGAATGCCGTATTGAATGGCATGCCGGAAAATGGAAGGGCGTTGTCAGCCCCTCCATTGCACAACGGGAAATGAAAACGGTGGGGATAAAAATAGACGGGGCGTTAACTTCCGCTGACACATTGTTTCTTGATGTGTATGATACCCGGAATGTTTTAATTGATCAATACGCATTGGCAGTGGTTCCTTTTCTGGAAGAAGAAGCGAGATCCTCACTAAAGCCAATGCCAATAAAGTATGCAAAAACAGCAAAAGCCATTGCAGCAACCATTTCAGGTTTGGAGGTGCGGCTAAATAAACAAAAGGGCACCATTGAAATTGCGAAATCAAATAAGCCCGTGGCACAGCTAAGCCAGCTAATGCTATTGCCGTTAAACGGGAATGGGCTGGGTACACAAATGACCGGGGCGGCACAGGTATTTGAACCTTTTACTGCAACCTGTCATAATCGTATTGTTGAAAAGATAGCATACAGCTGTGATGCGGCTTCGTTCCGTATTAAGGTGTACGATACTTATGAGGAAGCGACAGGGTATACCGAATACAATTTTACAGGGGATCAAAATATCAGCATCCATTACCGGTATACCGCAAGCAAGGATGTTAATCCGCGTCAGTGGGGTATAGTAGTGAATCTGAGCGACGATTTCAATACCATCACCTGGAACAGGAACGGTTTATGGAATTACTATCCTGCAGATGATATAGGAAGATTAAGCGGCAGGGCAAATGCACTGTCGGCATCACCAATAACAGGTCCGGCAGGACCGGTAAAACGACCAGGCTGGACCTGGAGTTTAGACCGGAATAAACTTGGTACCAATGATTTTCGTTCTACAAAAATGTATATCAATACAGGAACCGTATTATCCGGGAATACATCATTGGGTATTATTTCAAACGGCTCGCAAAGTATGCGCGCCTGGAAGGAAAATGATCAAACAAAAGTATTAATAGCGGCTTATAGTAACTTGGGGTCCGAAGGCTTTTTCAGGGGCCATGCAGCTAAATTTGATAAGCCGTTGAAACAGGGGGATGTAATTGAAGACAACGTGCTGCTGCAATTAAAATGATTTGCGATTCTAAAAATACAGGCAATGAAAATAACTGAAGTTAAAGTGTGGCTGGTAGAAGGAGTGAAATACAACTGGACCTTGCTGAAAATTTATACAGATACCGGTCATACGGGAGTAGGGGAGGCCACCAACTGGCCGGGGAGCCCCATCGTTTATGAAGCTGCAAAACATGTGGGGCAGCGAATTATTGGTTTGGACCCGATGCGAACGGATTTTATCTGGACAAAATTATACCGGGATCTGAACTGGATAGGCCCTTATGGCGCCAGTATGTGCGCGATCAGCGGTATCGACATGGCATTACTGGATCTGAAAGGGAAGGTGCTGGGCACTCCTTGTTATGAACTGCTGGGCGGCGTTTTTCGTAAAGACATCTTGTTGTATGCCAACTATTGGTTTACCGGGGGCGGTCACAATGCGGAAGATTATGCAGCGCAGGCTGTAAAAGTAAAAGAAGCCGGGTTTACCGGATTAAAATTCGACCCCTTTGCGCACACTAATTATTTGTATGGAGAAAATTTATCCAGCAACCTTACGTTAACGGCAGAACAGCAGGATCTCGCATTTAATGTGAGCAAAGCGGTACGGGAAGCCGTTGGGCCTGATTTTGATATTATGATTGAGACCCATGCCATGCTCAATTACCGGGTTGCAGTAAAAATGGCGCAGCGGCTTAGTGAGCTGGATATTACCTGGTATGAAGAGCCCGCCGGTCCTGAAAGCGCCGATACGTTGAGGGCGATGCGGGAACGGATCCCTTCCAATGTATCCATATGTGTGGGAGAAAGACATTATACCCGTTATGGGATACGCCCGGTTTTGGAAAAAAATATTTGTGATATTATGATGCCGGACATTACCCGTTGCGGCGGCCCCAGCGAAATGAAACGGATGGCTACTATGATGGATGCCTACAATGTTTTGCTGGCGCCGCACAACCCTAATGGTCCTTTATCCACGTTGGCGTCGGCACATGTATGTGCATCCGTTCCCAATTTTTTCCGGCAGGAATTTATGTTTAATGATGTTCCCTGGAGGGATGAAATTATTTCGCACCCAATAAAGGATATGGTAAAGAACGGGCATTTGCAGCTCAGCGATCGTCCGGGGCTGGGAGTGGATCTGGTTGAAGAAGAAATGGAAAAACATCCCGGTGTACTGCTGCCGAAGCCGGGATTTTATGTTTGATTTTTTATGGGCCGGCTAAAAAGTGTTTTTGAGCCGGCAAGTCGGTGAAACGGTAAGTTTGAAAT
>JAGIAQ010000080.1:16656-18501 GCA_017744795.1 Niabella sp.
AGTAGAAAAACAAGTTCTTCCCGTCTTTCCGGATTCCCGGCTAATTGTTAACTTCCGGCTTTTTGGTCAGCCCCACGCTTCAATGGGGGCACTTTCTGGCGTTTATTGGATAAATTTGTCGCATCAGTAAAATCAGGCAAATAAAAGCATGATGCATTTATGTTTCAGATAGACCTTACAAATAAAACGGTTTTGATTACAGGGGCCACCAGCGGCATTGGACGGGGCATTGCCCGTCAGATGGCTGTTGCGGGAGCGAATATAAGCTGTTGTGCCGAAAGCTCAGATGATAGCGGTCTTCTGCAGGAGCTGCAGGAATACAAGGTAAAAGCGAGATATACTCCCTGCGATGTAACGAATGAAGAACAATTAAAAGGTTTTGTAAATACAACGATCGAAACATTTGGTGGTGTGGATGTGTTGGTTTCCAATGCCGGCAGTAACGTGTTTACCGGGGCCGGAGCAAGTACGGAGAAAGATTGGGAGCGCAATATGAATCTGAATCTTACCGCCCATTGGAAGCTGGCCCGGTTATGCAAACCTTATTTGGAAAAGAATAATGGGGTGATCATTATTATGACTTCGAATCATGCCTTTACTACCCTGCCCGGCTGTTTCCCTTACAATGTGACCAAAACGGCGCTTACGGGTCTGGTACGGGCGCTTCAGATCGAATGGGGCCCGTTGATCCGGACGGTTGGTATCGCACCGGGGTTTATTGATACGCCGGGCAATCAGCAATGGTTTGACGCTTTTCCGGATGCTACGGCAGAACGAAAAAAAACAGTGGAACTGCATCCTGTAAAAAAATTGGGCACACCGGATGAAATAGGGGCCTGGTGCGTATTTTTGGCAAGTGAATATGCCTCCTTTGGTGCCGGAACTACTTATTTGATAGATGGCGGCCGCAGCGCCTTAATGCAAGACAATTGATGAACAATATTAATACAATAAAAACCCGGGAAGCGAGGTTGCTGAGTAACACACACTACCTTTTAGGAGAGGGAGCTGCCTGGCATCCGCAATGGCGGCAATTTTTGTGCGTGGATATCCTCGGCAAAAAAGTGGTGCGTGTCGATCCTCAAAGCGGTGCGCTTAAGGAAACGCAGTTAGACAAGTGCGTGAGCGCGGTTGTACCAGCGGAAGGAGACAGGTTGCTGGTAGCGCTTCAGGGTTCTTTGGAAGAGCTGGACATCGCCACCGGAAACCTTCAGGAAATAATAACAATAGAAGCGGACTTGCCCGGCAATCGTTGTAATGATGGCAAATGCGATGCATCTGGCAGGTTTTGGATCGGCACGATGCATGTTGATGCTAAAGATGGCCAGGGCGCTTTATACAATTTTGATGGTGAGTCGCTTAATAAAGTAATCGGCAGCAGAACAATATCAAACGGTTTAGCCTGGAGCCCTGATAATAAAACGATGTATTATACAGACTCGGCAGAACATACCATTAAAGCCTTTGATTTTGACCTGGAAACAGGAACCATAACCCGCGATCGGGTGATTGTAGAAATAATGGCAGCCAATCATATGCCGGACGGCATATGCGTAGACGCAGAAGGGATGCTTTGGGTAGCTGTTTGGGGCGCCGGCACCGTTCACCGGTATAATCCGGACAACGGCATGTTACTGGGCAAAATTATAATAGATGCGCCACACGTAAGTAATTGCGCTTTTGGCGGTAAGGATATGCAGCAATTATTCATTACAACAGCCCGTTCGGGCCTCACCGCCAGTCAGCTGGAACAATACCCGTTGAGTGGAGGGCTGTTCCTTGCAGATACAGGTATAAAAGGTATGAGCGGTTTCCCATTTAAAAGTAGGCGTTAATCCCGGCCTT
>JAGIAQ010000081.1 GCA_017744795.1 Niabella sp.
GCCTAAAATAAAGCGGTTTATAGAGCTGATAAAAGCCTGCCCGCAAACCGATTTCTCTTGCGTGATAGACAATGAAACAACTGCTGTTGAGATAGATGAAGCCGCAAACGCAGCAGGGATCAGGATCCCTGTGTATGTGGATATAAATGTGGGCATGAACCGGACCGGTATTCTACCGGAGCAAGCAGCAACTCTTTACACCAGCATTACAAGGCTGAACCATCTTAGTGTAAGAGGCTTGCATGCCTATGATGGCCATATTCATGATGCGCCTTTTGAAATAAGAAAAGAACAATCCGACGCAGCTTTTGCCGTGGTTGATGCCTTAAAAAACAGACTTATCGATCAGGGTATGACCGAACCCGTTATTATTATCGGCGGGTCGCCCACTTTTCCCATTCACGCTAAAAGAGCAAAAGTGGAATGCAGCCCCGGAACTTTTGTGTATTGGGATTACGGCTATGGATCAAAATTCACCGAGCAACAATTTTTGCCTGCAGCATTGGTGGTTTCCAGGGTGATCTCTTTACCGGATGCAACAACAGTTTGTGCCGACCTGGGGCACAAATCCATTGCGGCGGAAAATCCGTTACCCAACCGGGTACACTTTATCAATGCCCCTGCTGTTGTATTTGAAGGCCAGAGCGAAGAGCATTTAAAATTAAATGCGGGGAAAGGGCATTCTTTTAAGATCGGCGATGTCCTCTACGGAATGCCGGTGCATATTTGTCCGACCGTTGCGCTCTATGAAAAAGCTGTTTTAGTTGAAAACGGGATCGCCGGAAAGGAATGGAAAACTATTGCCCGCGATAAAAAAATAACGATATAATGTTTACAATTGATGCACACCTGGACCTGAGCATGAATGCCCTTGAATGGAACCGCGACCTGCGGCAACCTGTTGCAGCGCTCAACAAACGTGAGCAGGGGCTGAACGACAAACCTGACCGCGCAAAGGCGACTGTTTCGCTTCCCGAACTTCGCAGGGGAAATATAGGATTAGTAGTAGCCACACAGATCGGGCGTTATGTAGCGCCGGAGAATCCTTTGCCGGGATGGCACTCCCAACAACAGGCCTGGGCTCAAACACAGGGACAGCTGGCCTGGTATAAAGCGATGGAAGAAGAAGGTGAAATGATCCAGATAACGAACCTTTCGGCGCTGGAGCAGCACCTTGATCTCTGGAAAAATAATGACGCCACAAAAAAGCCCATCGGCTATATTTTGAGCCTGGAAGGCGCAGACTCCATCATTTCGTTAAGACATCTTGAAAAGGCCTGGCAGAGCGGGTTACGAGCAGTAGGTCCGGCGCATTACGGCCCTGGTATTTATGCACAGGGCACGGATGCAACGGGCTTTATGGGCGCAAAAGGCCAGGCGCTTTTGAAAGAAATGGAGCGACTGAATATCATTCTGGATGCCACCCATTTATGTGATGACAGTTTCTGGGAAGCGCTGGAACATTTTAACGGCCCGGTATGGGCCAGTCATAACAATGTGCGGGCACTCGTAAACCATAACCGCCAATACAGTGATGAGCAGCTAAAAGAATTGATTGCGCGGGGCGCCGTTATCGGCGGAGCCCTGGATGCCTGGATGATGGTTCCGGGCTGGGTCCGGGGCGCATCAGATCCCCGGCAAATGAACTGCAACCTGGAGGTAATGATCGATCACTTAGATCATATTTGCCAGATAGCCGGAAACGCAGACCACATCGGCATTGGCTCCGACCTTGACGGCGCTTTCGGGCGGGAGCAATGCCCTTATGACCTGGAAACGATAGCCGACTTGCAAAAACTACCTGATCTTTTTAAAAAGCGTGGCTACACCGGGGCGGACATTGAAAAGATCATGCATGGCAACTGGATCCGTTTTTTGCGCAAAGCATGGGCGTAAATACAAATTCGTTAGAGGCGCTCTCCCTGCTATACGGATACAAAATGATACCAACTGGATACCCGCAACCGGATCGCTTCTGCAACAATCAGGTTCAGCCGGGCTGCTATTTAGCAAGACAGTTTTACGAAATTTCGATTGGTATTTCGTAAAGCTTCCTGTTTTTTGCTATCTTCCAATAGGCGCTTATAAATTTCATGGCTTCATAATAAATTCTTATTTTAATCGTTTAAGCTACGATAAAAAAGAGCTGAGAAATGGCAGTAGGTTTTACGCATTTCGCTGCTTTGTGCTAAAACGTTTTCGTAGATATTCGAAATACTTCCAATCCACTGTTCTATTTTTATTTTAACGATTTGCTTTTTTAATTCTTTGGGGCGAGAGCCCCCTAACGATTAATGCCATAATGCATGAAACCATTTAACAGACTGCGAAAGGGCTGCTTCCTTTCGCGCGGCAGGCTATTTCCTGCATTAATTGTCTTACTGACAATTATTACTACGGAGGCGCACACACAGGAAAAAAAAGGATTCCTGGTTCGTGGAATTGTTACCAATGTCAACAACGAGCCCCTGAAACAAGTTGTAGTTTACTCGAAAGAAGTCAACAAAAAAACAATTACGGATGACGAGGGCAAGTTCCTCCTGGAAGCCATCCCAAAAGGAACATTGGTTGTAGCAGCAGAGGGGTATGTTACGCAATCATTGCCCGTAAACAACACTCCCTCTGTTTCCATAAAATTAGCCGAGCAATACGCTAAGAGCGATAATACTGAATATGTGAATATTCTTTATGGCCGGCAAAAAAAGGAAACCGTTACTGCTGCTGTCTCACAAATAAACGGGAGTGTTTTTGAAAACAGGGCAATACTAAACAACACTAATAAGCTTACGGGACTGCTACCCGGGTTGTTTGTTATGCAGGATAACGGGGAGCCCGGAAGCGAAAGCGCCTCGTTGTTTGTAAGAGGGAAAAGAACGATGAGATCCAATAGCCCTGTAATTCTTGTAGATGGAATAGAGCGGAGCATGGAAATGCTGGATCCTTCGGATATTGAAACGGTAACCGTGTTGAAGGATGCAGCGGCTACCGCTCAATATGGCCTGCGTGGGGGAAATGGCATTGTGCTGGTGACCACAAAAAGAGGCCGGGAAGGAAAAATAAAAATCAATTTTAATGCACGAAGCGGTCTTAAAAGTCCCACTACTACCCCGAAGTTCCTTGATGCTTATGACTATGCAACGTTATACAACGAGGCAATGCATAATGACAACCCGGATCAGACTCCGATGTATAACCCGGTGGACCTTGCCAAGTTCCTACAGGCCAGAAATGGCGGCCTGACGGGGCTGGATGCCTATCTCTATCCCAATGTGGACTGGTACAACTCGTTTCTCAAAAAGCAGACCACTCAGCAGCGGTATAGTTTAAATATAGATGGGGGGAACAAATACGCGAAATATTTTGTCTCTGTTGGCTATACTAAAAACAACGGACTCTATAAAACAGACCCTTCCGTAAATTCTTACAATACGAATACCACAATGGGTTTGTTTACCCTGCGCTCCAACCTGGACGTGAATGTTAACAAGCGTCTTACTTTATCACTGGACCTCGCTGCTAAACAAGAAGAACGTACGTATCCCGGTGATCGCACTGACGCCGCGTTGCGTTTGTTCAGGGCATTATATAAAACACCTCCCAATGCTTATCCTGTTCTTACTCCCGATGGAAAAATTGCCGGCACAAAGGACTATACGTCCAACCCTTACGGGCTATTAAACTACCAGGGGTATTCCCTCTATTATACCCGCAACATGTTTGCGACACTCCGGATGAAACATGAACTGGATTTTATCACAAAAGGATTGAGTTTTGTGGGATCGGTTTCCTTCGATAATTATTATGAACAAACGACACTTCGTAACAAAACATTCAAGGTATACCAGATTTCGACAGTACTGAACGCCGACGGGACCCGGAGCCCTCAATACAATTCAGACAGTTCTTTAAAGTATATCGAAACCGGGTCCAACACACAAATGGGAAAGGGTGGATCATATAATGATACCCGCCGTTTACTGAACTATGAGGCCGCTCTTGATTTCAAAAGAACTTTTGGCAACCATTCCGTGACCGCATACGCGGGATTTGTTCAGAGAGAAATCGGACAGGAGAATAACACGAACGTTCCCCGTTTATACCGCGGATATAATGGAAGGGTTTCTTATAGTTATCTTGACAAGTACCTGGCTGATTTTACCATAGGATACCAGGCCTCGGAACAAATGCCTCCCTGGGCCAAGTATAACCTTTTCCCCGCCGGTTCAGTTGGCTGGATTGTTTCAAAAGAAAGATTTCTGGCAAACAATAAGTTTATCAACTTCTTAAAGCTGCGCGCTTCTCACGGCAGATCGGGCTGGGATGATATCGGGGGCTACTTTCTGTGGTTCCAGCAGTATGCCAGCAGTGGCGGCATCAATCTTGGCAATACAGCCGTAAGTTATACCGGGTGGAATGAATCCGCATTTGCCTTGAACAATGTACAGCCGGAACGCGCCGGGAAAACAAATTTTGGCATTGATGCTCAATTTTTAAATAATAAGCTTTCTATCACAGCAGACTATTTCGTGGAAAAAGAAACCCGGATCATGATCCAGCCGGAGCTTCCTTATACCATGGGCATCCGCTTCCCGGACATGCCGATTTCTGCCGTGCGCAACAAAGGCTATGAATTATCGGTTGGTTTTTCTGACCATGTAGGGGGCTTTAACTATTCAATTACCGGTATTGTTACGGAAGCGCATAATAATGTACTGGCAAAAGGAGAAGCAAAAAAATTGTTCGATTACCAGATGAGCACGGGCCGTCCGCTTGACGCGGTCTTTGGGCTCGTTGCCGAAGGGCTTTTTCGGAACCAGAATGAAATCGACAACAGCCCCACGCAAACATTTGGCGTTGTAAAACCCGGGGATATCAAATACCGCGATATCAATAAGGATGGCGTTATTGATGATTATGACCGGGTGTATCTGGGAACAAATGCGGATCCCACCTTTCAGTATGGGATTAATCTGAATCTGCAATACAAAGGAGTTGACCTAAATGCCTTGCTGACCGGCCAGGGAGGCGGTCACATTTATCCCGGCGGAGAAGCGATGTATGAATTCCATGATAACGGAACCGTTCGTCAGCACCATTTGGGCCGGTTCAATCCGGACGATCCCGATAGCTGGGCAACCGCCACCTATCCCCGGTTATCATTGGCCAACAAAGCCAATAACCAGCGAACTTCCACGTATTGGCAATTGAACGCAAATCTGACACGCCTGAAAAACATTGAGATCGGATACACCTTCCCTTCAGCTATTGCCAGGAAAATAAAAGCCAGTAACGCGCGGCTTTACATTAACGGGTACAATCTTCTTACCTGGCAGCCAACAGATATAATGGATATAGAGGCCCGAAGTGTGCATTATGTGCTCTACCCGATCCAGAAGATCTACAATATGGGCTTAAACATTACATTTTAAATTCTATGGCTATGAAAAGGAAATTTTATCCCGGACTTTTTTCAATCATCGTGATAACCGTGTTGGGTACTTCCTGCAAACATGATAAACTTTTTGATGTTCCGGTAACTTTTAAAGGATATGACGTTGTTTTTAAAGATTCGGCCCGGGCGGAGTTTTTCATCAATAATATGGAAACGGAAATGCCTGCTGACCATGGCAATTCTTACAACAGGATGGATGGTGGCGCCATGCTTGCATCAGCCAGCGATGAAGCTATGCATATTTCTACCAATAAAACATTGCCCTCGGCGCCCACACGTATGAGCGCCGGAAACTGGGGACCATCCAATATGCGGTTCTATAACAGTAGCGATGGAGCCGGAGAAATTGGATCCTGGTTAAAATGGGGTGGATACCATGGTGTTCGAAAAGCCAATACAGCACTTAAATACCTGGATCAGCTGCCGCAAAGTGTGTCTCAGCGTTTCCGGGACCGGTTAAAAGGAGAGGCGCTTTTTGTAAGGGCCATGCAGCATTGGTTCCTGTTTCAGAAATGGGGCGGCATCCCGATCGTGGACAAATCTTACGATGCATCGGATAATGTGATCCAGCCAAGGAACTCTGTAAAGTCGGTAATTAATTTTATAGTAAAGGAGTGCGACAAAGCCATTGCCTTATTCCCGGATGAGCCGTATAGTTTTGCATCGGAAATAGGCCGCCCGGATAAAGGGACGGCAATGGCCTTAAAGTCAAAGGCGCTTTTATATGCGGCGAGCCCGCTTTACAACGGAAAAGGATTCAATCAGACCGGTGATACGCTCATTTGCTATGGCGACGCCGACCCCGGCCGCTGGGAGCTTGCTGCAAAGGCTGCCCAGGATATAGTAGACCTGGGGTGGTACAGCCTTTATATAGCAAATGATCCTACCAAACGCAATGGCACCAGGAACTATAAAGAATTGTTCTTTGCCTGGGGCGTAAGTTATCAGAATAATAAAGAGGTCATCTATTCTAAGATCCGCACAACTAACAGGGATACAGAAAACGACAATTTCCCCTCAGGCTTTACCAATGCCAAAGGCGGAACCTGTCCATCGCAGGACCTGGTGGATGCTTATGAAATGGCCGATGGATCTTTATTTAACTGGAATGACCCGGCTAAGAAAGCCAACCCTTACGCCAATCGCGATCCGCGCCTCTACGCAAGCATCATCTACAATGGAGCTAAATATGACAAGTTTGCTTCTTTTAACGGGAATGCAACGAACCAATACACGTTTGATATTTTTGAAGGCGGGAAAAATAAAGCAGGGCTTTCCCAAACGGAAACAGGATACTACCTGATGAAGTTTATGGATTATGAAAATGTGAACCCCGCCAATGGCGCCGGGGGAACCTATCATAACTGGCCTTATTTCCGGTATGCAGAAGTATTACTTAACCTGGCGGAAGCGGGTAATGAAGCAGGCGGGCCGGGCTATGTAACACCCGGCGCAAAAACAGCGCTTACCCCTGTGCAGGCAATCAATCTCATCCGCGCCCGCGCCGGTATGCCTGATGTGGCTACAACTTTTGCCAAAAGAGGGGTCGCCCTTTCAAAAGAAACTTTACGGGAGTTGATTCGTAATGAAAGAAGAGTGGAGCTGGCTTTTGAGGACCATCGCTATTATGATGTGCGTCGCTGGATGACTGTTGAGGATGGCGCCATCCGCGGCGTTAAAACCATAAAGAATAGCAACGGAAGTTTTACTTATGACCCAACCATCATAGCAGAAAAGAAAGTATTCCAACCCAAACATTACTTCTATCCCATTCCCCAGGCAGAGATGAGCAGGAACAACCTGTTAAAACAAAACCCCGGATGGTAACAACCCTTATCAACGATTAGCTTAAGATCTATATGAAAAAATTAATAGTACTATCGCTTTTTATAAGCTGTATCATGACGCCGCCGCTTTTTGCGCAGCAGCAAAAACGTGTGGTGAGCGGAACGGTTTATGATGAAAATATTGCCCCGGTAAAGGGGGTAAGCATACAGGAGTCAGGAGCCAATAACGGAGCCACAACCAATGGCGAAGGAAAATTCAGCATCGTCGTTACTACAGAAAAACCGACCATTGAAATTTCACACGTAGGCTACCTGTCTAAAAAGATCGTTCTCAAAGAAAATGAGAATGCGATCGATATCTACCTTGATCCCGATGCAGCAAACCTGAGCAACGTAGTAGTTGTGGGTTACGGAACACAAAAAAAAGCCAGCATGGTTGGGGCAATATCACAGGTATCTGCCGAGGATCTTAAAAAATCCTTTGCTCCTAACCTGAGCAATTCACTTGCCGGAAGAGCTGCCGGGGTTATTACCGTAATGGGCAGCGGCAAGCCGGGGGACGATGCCTCAAAAATTTATATCAGGGGGATGGCCACCACCAATAATACAGACCCCCTTGTACTGGTAGATGGGGCCGAACGGGACTGGACCCAGATCGATCCTACTGATATCGAATCGTTTTCTGTATTGAAAGACGCCTCCGCCACTGCCGTGTTTGGGGTTAGGGGGGCCAACGGTGTGATCCTTATCACGACAAAACGCGGTCAGAAGGGGAAACCTGTTCTAGGCATTACCTCAAGATCGTCTGCACAAACACCCATCCGCCTGCCCAATTATCTTGGATCTTATGATTTTGCTGTACTGACTAATGAAGCGCTCCGTAATGAAGGAAAGCCGGAAGAATATACAAAGGAAGACCTGGAACATTACCGGTTGAAGAACTCTCCTTATACGCATCCGGATAACGACTACTACAGAGATTTTTTAAAAGGCGCTTCCTTTGAACAAAATGTAAACGTAAATGCACGGGGCGGAAGCGACTTCCTGGCCTACTATATTTCTGCAAGCCTGTTGCACCAGGAGGGCTTGTATAAAACATTCGACAATTCTCTTTATAATACCAATGCCAATTATAACCGGTATAACTTTCGCTCTAACCTGGATTTTAATGTTACGCCTACAACAAAACTCGGAGTGGACCTTACGGGAAGGCTCGAAAACAGGACCCAGCCCAATTTTGATGCCGATCTGTTCGACAAAACAAGAAGGCTTCCTCCAAACTATCAGGCCTATATTAACCCTAACGGAACCATGGGCGGCCGTTCCGATGAAAGTCGCCTGGCGCCCTACGCCTTACTTTCATCCTTTGGCAACCGGCTGCGGCATACCAATGTGCTGGAAGGCGTCTTCAATTTGAACCAGAAACTAAATGCCATCACCAAAGGACTTAGCTTCAGGGCACAATTGAGCTTTAACAGCAGTTTTAAGTCCAGGATCGATATCAAAGAAAAGCCTGAGCTCTGGCAGTATGATAAATTTGGTGTTTATACAAAAAATAAAGAGCGCACGGACATCAGTTATGAAAGCGGAAAAGGACCGGCTACCCGGCGGACCGCCCTGGAATCTGCCCTCAACTATAACAACGTATTTGCCAAAGACCATTCGGTAACCGGGATGCTGTTATACCAGCAAAGTCAGTACTGGAACGAGTTTGATATTCCTATCGGATACCGGGGGTTTGTAGGAAGGGTAACCTATGGCTTCCGATCAAAATACCTGTTTGAATTTAATGCCGGATACAATGGCTCGATGCAGTTTTCAAAAGAGCACCGGTACGGCCTCTTTCCTGCATTATCACTGGGCTGGGTGCCCACCGAAGAACGTTGGTGGCCAAAAAACAACATAATCACTTACCTGAAGATAAGAGGATCTTATGGAGAAGTAGGTAACGATAAAATAGGCGACTTTAAATACCTGTACCAGCAACGCTATAACCTGTTACCCAACGAAGATGGATGGAATATCAAATGGGGGGAAACCGGCGGAACTACCGAAAGGGCCATCGCCGAAGGGCAGCCCGGAAACAGCAACGTAACCTGGGAACGGGCAAGAAAATCGAACCTGGGATTGGATGCCAAATTCTTCGATTCAAAGGTGTCGTTATCGTTTGACGTTTTCGGAGAATACCGTAATGACATCCTGGCCATTCCGTATTCCGTGCCCCTGGTTTTCGGGATGAACAATCCGCAAACAACAGAAAGAAAAGACGGACAGGGCCTGCCCCCGGAAAATCTGGGTGTTGTAAAAAATAAAGGGATGGAATTTGAGCTGGGCTATAACAGCAATGGGAAGAACATCAATTATTTCATTAAAGGAAATTTCACTTTTGCGCGAAATAAGATCTACCGTATTGATGAGGAAGGCAAGAAATATGAATGGCAGAAGAAAGAAGGCAAAAGGATTGGGCAGCATTTCGGACTTACAGATATAGGATTATACCAGCGCGAAGATTTTGAAATGGACGACAAGGGGCAACTGGTCCTGACCGGAGGCTACCCCACCTTAAAAAAAGGTATCCCGGTTCCAAGCTTTGGCGTGGTATACCCCGGAGATGCGCGGTATGCCGATCTGAACAATGATGGCATCATCGACAGTTACGATATCGGAGCCATTGGCCATGGCGTAGTACCGGAATATGTGTATGGCCTTAATATGGGAATCAGCTGGAAAAACCTGGACCTGAGTGTACTGTTCCAGGGCGCCGGCAACGCAGATTTTTACTTTAAGGAAGATGCCGTATGGGAGTTTAACGCGGCCGGAAAAGTAATGCAACAGCACCTGGGGCGTTACCAGAACGACGATCCCACTACTTGGAAAACGGCAACTTACCCGTTATTACACCCTTCAGAAAATGCCAATAATCATCAGAAAACAACACGATGGCTGTTCTCAAGGAATTACCTGCGGTTAAAGAACGCGGAACTGGGATTCACTTTCCCCCGGCAAATACTTAATAAGGTGCACCTTTCTAGTGCCCGGGCTTTTATCAGCGGCAATAACCTGCTTACATGGGATCGGATGATGAACTGGGATCCTGAGTCAGGCAGTGAAAATGGTAACCAATATCCGCAGTTACGGGTTTGGACTTTCGGACTCAGCGTAAACTTATAAACGAAAAACTCAGCGTTATGAAAAATTTATTTTTAATAGTATTGATTGCGATGTTTGCCGGCTGTAATATCGATAAGGCCGGATTGCTGGATAAACAGGAATCGGGAGACCTCAATGAAGCGCTTGTATTTTCAAGTGCGTTATATACCAAACAGTTTTTGACAGACATTTACAGAAGGCTTCCCTATGGATGGGATGATAATGTATACCTGGATGCAGCAACAGACGACGGGGAAGCGCGCCCCTGGTGGGGATGGGTAAACCAGCTGCATACCGGCGCCTGGAATCCGACGAATGTCCCTGATAAGCTCAAACGGTGGTCAGACTATTACGCAGCGATAAGGGCATGTAATTTATTTCTTTCCAAGATAGACGGTGTACCGCTGGATGCTGAGCAATATATGAGCTCTGAAGAAGTAAGGGCCCGGTTAAAATATGAGGCGGTTTGTTTGCGGGCGCTTTTTTACGCAGACCTGGTTCGTTATTACGGAGGGGTTCCCATCATCACAAAAGTGCTGGACCGCACCTCGCCGGAATTGCACGCGCCCCGGGCAAATCTGAAGGAAATAAAGGACTTTATCATCGCCGATTGCGATTCGGCCGCGGCGCACCTCCCCTCAAAACAGGTGAGCGGCGATTACCATCGTGTGGGTGCTGCTGTAGCAAAGGCCATCAAGGCCCGGCTATTACTTGAACTGGCCAGCCCTTTGTTCAACGGTGCAGACGGTGGTCCGCTTTCTCCCTGGAGTTGGGGAAATTATGATGCCAACCGATGGAAAGAAGCCGCAGACGCAGCCAAAGATCTCATCGATTATAAAGACCCCATTACCGGAAAGCTGGTATCAGACCTGGTGTATCTTACCACCACCGACCCCAATTACCTGAATGCGCGGAATTCGTACCCCGGGTCTTTAAAAGCAATTGGCTTTTACTCTGTATTTGTGACGAGGATCAACAGTGAGATCATTCTCAATTTCTCAAAAAAAGGCGGTACCACTAACGAGCTGGATAAATGGCAGCTCCCGGGCTCCATTCAAACGGAAGGAGATAAGTCCTATACCGAACCAACCTACAACTATGCAGCAGCTTTTGAAACAAAAGACGGCTACCCGGTTTATCTTACCGATGATGACGGTCAGTATATTATAGATCCTAATACCAACGAATTTGCAGTGAATCCAAAAGCGAACTTCAATCCTCAGAAGCCTTATGACAACAGGGATTCCCGGTTTTATCATTCCATATGGTACCAGGGGTCAAAGTTCAGCAATGTTACTTTTGAGGTATGGAGAGCTGTGGATGGATCCTTTGGTCGCGATTACCAGGTAGGGTATGCCAACACAGGGCTGTTCCTCAGAAAATTTATGGATCCCAAGAATATTTCAACAGGATCTAACAACCCCGGCGTTCTCTCCGGCGGAACCTCCCACTGTTTTCCGCTGTTCCGGCTTGCAGAATTTGTACTGGGTTATGCAGAAGCACTGAATGAATACCTGCCCGATGGGGCCGACCGTTCAGATGTTATCGCCCAACTTGATAAGATCCGCCTGCGTTCCGACATGCCGGATGTAAAAACAACCGCTACCCGGAACGGATGGAGCACTGCCAATCAAAAATCCATGCGAAAGTTCATACGCAATGAACGACGGGTAGAGCTCGCCTTTGAAGAACATCGCTTCTTTGATATCCGCAGATGGAAAATTGGTGAAAAAACCCAGAGAACAGCTTATGTACATGATGTCATCAAAGACAAAACAACCAATACGTTTACCTATCAAATAAAAGTATGGGAAAAACGGATCTACGAATCCAGGCACAACCTCCTGCCGATTCCACAAACAGAAGTGAACAATAATCCAAATATTCAACAAAACCCCGGATGGTAATGCAATTAAAGTGTTTAGCTATGAATACAAAAATTCTGCTGACAGTACTATTTATACTTTCGTTAGCCAGCTGCAAAAAAGATAATTTTTTTGATAAATTTCCCCCGGAGATCATGTACTTCCAGGGCACAAAAGTCGAAAATGCAAATTTTACGGGCATCACCCTTCCTGCAGACTCGACCACCTATTTGCTTAAAGCGCGGGTAAGCGCTCCTTTTGGCTTAAAAGAAGTTAAGGTCGTAGCGGCCCGTGGCAACAGCCAGGACCTTATAAATACAATAGCAGATTTTGGAAGTTCACCCAATGAGACATTTATATACCAACAAATAACGAACATAAAAGGTAATATGGAAATAATCTTTACCGCTACGGGTACAGACAACAGGGTTACGACAAAAAATTTCACTATCACAAAAAACTAAAAAACGAATAGTATGAAGACAGGATTTATTTTTTTATTTCTGATTGTGAGCATTGCAGGATTTAGCCAGCAGAAGGACAATTTGCTCACCAAAAAGGAACAGCAGCAAGGGTGGGTTTTGCTCTTTGACGGACTGTCCACGAATGGATGGACGACGCCCTCCGGAAAGCCTGTGCCAGGTGGCTGGCAGGTAAAAGACGGGGCTTTAAGCACAGCTGCAGGAGGTAAAGGCGGCGATATTGTGACAACTAATGAATACACAAATTTTATTTTAACATTGGATTTTAATATAGCGCCCGGCTGCAACAGCGGGGTAAAATATTTCTATACAAAATATGCAACAGGAGGCAACCTGGGAATGGAGTACCAGGTCCTGGATGATGTGTTGGCAGAAGACAATAAAAAAGACAATCATTTGTGCGGTTCCCTGTATGACATCCTTGCACCCGATACAAAAGCAAAGCAACTGAATCCACCGGGTCAGTGGAACACGATAAAAATTGTAGCCAAAGGGCGTAACGTAGAACACTGGCTGAATGGGAAGCGCCTGCTAAGCTTTCAAAGAGATGGGAGTGAATTTGGCAGCGCCGTAGAAAAAAGTAAATTTGACAAAACCGTTCCTGCCTTCGGTTCCGTTGAAAAAGGAAAAATCCTGCTTCAGGAGCATGGGGGAACGGCAGCATTTAAAAACATTAAACTTTTAATTCTAAAATAAATTGACATGTCCAGCAGAAGAACGTTTATCAAAAATATGGGGATGAGTGCAGCGGGCGTTAGCCTCGCCCCGTCAGTACTAAACTTTAGTGCCAAAAGCTACAGAAATATTATCGGCGCTAACGACCGCATCCTTATGGCCTGTATAGGTATCAACGGAAGAGGGAACGGAATGGCTAAAACATTTGCCGATCAAAAAAATACAGAAGTTGGTTTTTTATGTGATGTAGATGACCGCACCTTCGCAAAAGCAATAAAAACGCTTGCAACAAGCAGTCAGCAATCAACACCCAAAACAGAAAAGGATTGCCGCAAACTTCTTGAAAATAAAGCGATCGATGCTATTTATATAGCAACGCCAGACCATTGGCATGCACCCCTTACGATTATGGGTTGCCAGGCCGGGAAGCATGTTTATGTGGAAAAGCCATTAAGTCATAACCCTCATGAAGGAGAATTGGCGGTTGCCGCGGCGCGTAAATATAAAAGAGTAGTGCAAATGGGTGCACAACGGCGCTCAGCTCCCGTTTTGACTCAGGGTATTGAAGAACTGCATAAAGGAATCATCGGCAGGGTGTATATGGCTAAAACCTGGTACACCAATACCCGTAAAACAAACTTTTTAAAACCCGGCACCGTTCCTTCCTGGCTCGATTATGAGTTGTGGCAGGGGCCCGCGCCCCGGCAGCCCTACAAAGATGGCCTGATCCATTACAACTGGCACTGGTTCTGGAATTGGGGCACTGGTGAAGCGCTGAACAATGGAACCCACGAAGTAGACGTAGCGCGCTGGGGCCTCGGCGTCGACTTCCCCATGCGGGTATCCTCGATGGGTGGCCGGTATAATTACAAAGACGATTGGGAAACCCCCGATACACAAGTCGTTACAGTGGAATACCCGGGCAGGGTCATGCTCGTTTGGGAAAACCGCAGTTCAAACGGCCGTAAAATAGAAGGCCTCGACCGTGGTGTTATTTTTTACGGAGAGAACGGAAGCCTGGATACCGGTGGAGATGCGTATACGGTTTATGATCTGAACGGCAAAAAGATCAAAGAAGTAAAATCAAACGGAGCAGAAGAAAAAATGGATGGACGGAATACTTCCAGTCCCAGCCTGAGTTTGGATAATTTGCACGTTGCCGATTTCCTGGGTGCCATCCGCGAAAACCGGAAACCGAACTGCGATGTTGAGTTAGGTTATAAAAGCACCGTAGCCATGCAATTGGGAAATATTTCATGGCGGGTCGGTCGCGATCTGAAGATCAACACAACCGATGGTCATATTCTTAACGACCCCGAAGCACAAAAATTATGGCAACGTGTTTATCAACCGGGGTGGGAACCGAAGGTATGAGGATGAAACCAGCGTTACATCTATCGCAAAACAATGCTGATGTAACGCTGGCTTTTTCATTGCCTGCGGGAATTTTAACTAACTTTTTATATATCACTTAAGACTGCTGTATATTTACCAATCATAAAATTATAACGGAGCTGCTAAGCAAAATACGTAAAATATGAAAAGAAGAAAATTCATCGGCCAGACCGCCATGGGCGCATTGGCCTTTACCATTGTGCCCCGATCTGTTTTGGGCGGAAACGGGCATGTGGCGCCCAGCGATCGCATCAACCTTGGCTATATTGGAAACGGTAAACAATCCTACGGATTAGTCAACTCCATCAACGGTCCTAAAGAAACATTGGTGCTGGCTTCCTGTGATGTGCACAGCAAGAAGCTGGAGCACTTTATTGAGCTGGCCAAAAAAGCAAATGAAAAAAAAGTAGCAACAGAAGTAAAGGGATACAAACATTACCGCGAACTGCTGGAGCGAAAAGATATTGATGCCGTCGTTATTGCTACGCCCGATCACTGGCACGCGCAAATAGCCATTGATGCAGCCAAAGCCGGGAAAGATATTTACTGTGAGAAACCTTTGTCATTAACCATTGCCGAAGGCCGCGCGATGGTAAACGCAACACGAAAATACAAACGCGTTTTTCAAACAGGCAGTATGCAACGCTCTTCCTATAACTTCCGCCAGGCGGCAGAATTGGTCAGCAATGGCTACATAGGTAAGATCAGTGAGATCAATGTTTCCGTGGGCGAACCCGTAAAACAATGTGACCTTCCAACACAGCCCACTCCTGATTATATTGACTGGGACCTGTGGATCGGCCCCTCTTTTTACCGGGGTTATAATGCAATACTGGCTCCGGAACTGGAAGCCAAAGAATGGGCCTGGTGGCGCGGCTATGCCGGTTTTGGCGGCGGCTACATCACCGATTGGGGCGCTCATATGTTCGACATTGTGCAATGGGCACTGGGCATGGATAATGCCGGCCCGGTTAAATTTATTCCTCCCGCTCAGCCGGGAGCTAAGGAAGGGCTTTCCTTCGTTTATGCCAACGGCGTGCGGGTGAACCATAAGAACTGGGGCCAGGGCAATGCCATCCAGTTTATAGGCGATAAAGGAAAGATTGAAGTGAGCCGGAGCTTTCTGCGCACGACTCCCGAAAATCTGGCACAGCTGAAATTTAAAACCGGTGATAAACGTTTATACTTTAGCGATAATCATTATCAGGATTGGGTAGATGCCATTAAAAAACGCTCCAAACCTATTTGTGATGTGGAGGTAGGCCATCGCACAGCTACAGTTTGTAATGCGGTCAATATCGCCTATCAACTGCAGCGGGAATTAAAATGGAATCCGGTGAAAGAAACTTTTGATAACGAATATGCTAATATGATGCGCAGCAGGCCTTACCGCGGCCCCTGGGATTTTACAAAGTTCTAGTGTTAAGTCAAGTATACAATGTCTGATGCCACGAAGACACGAAGGACCCAGGAAGAATAACTTAGTGGCTTAGTGCCTTTGTGGCCTGATAAAATGTGCTTGACATAGCACTAGTAAGGTACCGGGCCAAAAAATGTCACATGCGATCAACTTTTGGTTGGTATAATAGAAATCGGAATATGGCGAATCCTTTTCCATTGGGCGTGCAGCTCTGGTCTGTTAAAAATGAACTGTCGAAAGATGTGGATGCCACACTGAAAGCCGTAGCAGATACGGGTTTCAGCGTGGTGGAAACAGCCGGTTACGATCCGGGAAGCCGGACAATTTTTGGCATGCCGCCCAAAATATTTCTGGATAAGCTAAAGCATTTTGATTTCAATTGGGTCAGCGCGCACATTCCGGCGCCAGTCGAAAATATCGAACGCGCATTGGATGATTTTGCCATTACCGGAATAAAATACCTGGTTGCTTCCATGTACCCTGACCCCGGCCGGACGCCGGATGATTACCGTAGGATAGCCGAACAATACAACCATATAGGACTTGCAGCAAAAGCCTCCGGCATTCAGTTCGGATACCACAATCATCATTTTGAATTTGACGCACTGCACGGAGAAAAACCTTTCGAGATCTTATTAAACAATACCGACCCGGAGGGGGTCGTTTTTGAAATGGATATGGGCTGGGTGGTTCAGTCGGGAAACGATCCGCTTGAATTTATTAAGAAATATCCGGGCCGGTTTCCCTTGTGGCATTTGCGGGATGTGGATCAAAACGGACAATCCGTAAATGCCGGCGAGGGCGTTGTTGATTTTCATTCCGTGTTTCAGCATAAAAAAGAAGCCGGATTTATATATGGAATTATAGAAACCCCATCAGCCGCTGCAGATGGTTTAGAGCGGGTAGCGGCCTGTTATAAATATTTTGAAAAACAGCAATGGTAGTGGTATCAATGGAGACCCACTGCCTGGCCGGGGAACGACAAACGAGAGGCGACAAACGATAAATCATTAGAGGTTAAGAAGCCGTTTTCTTAATGAGCTTAATACCTTAATGTTTCAAAAAACTTTCGTTATAATATTCAATTATTTGCCTGTCGAATTCGCGTTAATTCATGTTAATTCTTACCCACAGAACGCCTGTAGTACGGTTTTTGCTTGAAAAAAAGATCCACTAAATCAGGCAAACATGAAAATCGTCAAACAAATCATTTTTACGCTTTTTGCCCTCGTATTCCTCAATGCAGGGCTCAGCAAATTTTTCCACTATATGCCGGTGCCCCAAATGACGCCCGAACAAATGGAACTGATGGGGGCCGTAGCAAAAATAAAATGGCTCATGCCCTTAACAGGAACTATTGAGATTCTGGGCGGCCTGTTGGTTATTTTTCCTAAAACAAGAGCATTGGGCGCACTGGTTATTTTACCGGTAATGACAGGCATTTTAGTGCATGGGCTTACCTTAGCTCCTGATACAATTTTGCTGGCGGGAACATTAATGCTCATCAATATATGGATGATCCTCGATAATTATAAAAGATACCGGCCGATACTCGCTTAACCGGGAGCTACATTATTCATTACCTTTACAAAAGCAATGGCCACCGTAAAGTTATCTTTAAATACAGAGCAGATCACCGAGGAGTTTTTTGAAGACACGAAACTGCTGGGTATTGTAACCACGGTAAAAGATTATAAATTTTGCTGGAACCTGAACAATCTTTTAGAACTGGATTTCCGGATCAATCATGAAATTGAGATCAAACTAAAACGCAAACGCCGCCTGTATTTCTTTTCGGTGTATGAATACCGTGATCCCAATAGTTCCCTTTGTCATTATTTATATAATAATCTCAACGACGGCGAGTTTTTGTTGCCCGAATTTAAGCACCTCGATTTTTTGTGGCTGATGAAGAACGATACGGTAACAGACGAATACCTGGAACAGGTAAAAGCCTGGCTGCGGGAGATCCCCGGCGTACAGCTGACCACCGAGCTGACGAACGAAAAAATTAAAAATAAGGACTACCTCATTTTTTAAACACTTCAATTATGGCAATGTTGCAGGGTTTCTCCTGTTATGGAAGCAGGCAAGGATCTTAACAACATTTTTTTGTTCAATCACCACATAATATAATAAATAAGGAAACCCTTTAAGTTTTATAGCCCGAACATTTTTGTAGCGGATTCTTAATACGCCAGGGTCAGTTTCCAGTAA
>JAGIAQ010000082.1 GCA_017744795.1 Niabella sp.
CTCGTATAAAGAGCTCGTGAACTTTTTCGTGGATCAGAAAAAACTGTCTACTCAGGAACTGAAAGATATTGTAAAGCTGATTGAGTCGGGGAAGAAGAAGTAGATTTCAGTTATCAGTTTTCGGTTATCAGCGGCCAACAGTCAGCTCTTTTTGTAAACCACTGAAAACTGATGGCTAAAAACTGATCACCGGAAACGTTCAATGTTTATCGCTGCGTTCTAAATTTTACATTCTGAATTTTAAATTTTCAATTTTCTGCCATGCCTGTCATTATTGATTATATTCTGAAATTAAGTATTTGCATCGCTGTGGTGCACTTGTTTTACCAGTTGTTTTTAAGAAGACTTACTTTTTATAACTGGAACCGCTGGTACCTGCTGGGCTATAGCCTGTTGAGTTTTATTATTCCGCTGATTGATATTATGCCCGAACTTCAAAAAAAAGACCTGGATCAGAATGCCCTGGTACAGCTGATACCGGTGTTTGGATTTGCCCCTGCCAATGCCTCTTCTTTTTTTGAATCATTAACCACCTGGGATTGGGTCATGCTTGTTGCGGTCCTGGGTTCTTTGGTTTTACTGATCCGCTTCCTGATCATGTTCTGCTCTTTTCTGCGCGTTAAAAGGAACGCGCAGCTGATATCAGACGAGCGCACGCGTATTTACCAGCTGGATGAAGACATGCGCCCTTTTTCATTCGGGAATGCCATATTCATAAATACGGAATTGCACAGTGGTGAGGAACTGGAGGAGATCATCCGCCATGAGTTTGTGCATGTAAAGGAAAAACATACGTTGGATATTATCTGGAGCGAATTGCTTTGCATCCTGCTCTGGTTTAACCCTTTTGTTTGGCTGTTGCGGAAAAACATCAAACAGAACCTTGAGTTTCTGGCAGACAAACAGGTGCTGCAAGGCGGAATGGATAAGAAGGAATATCAATACCTGCTGCTGAAAGTAATGGGCAATAAGCAGTTTGCTTTTACTAATCATTTTAATTTTTCCTCGTTAAAGAACAGGATTGCAATGATGAATACTATTAAATCGGCCAAAGTGCATTTGGCAAAATTTTTATTCCTGCTGCCGGTAGTGGCAGTGTTGCTGCTGGCTTTTAGAAATGAAGTAAAAAAAACGGAGCATCAGGATGCCAGCAAAAATGCGCGGAATAAACAGGAAGGTCCGGGGCAACAGGCATGGAACAAAACCCTGTCATTGGCAGCGGATACGATTCCTAAAAATACAAATCTAAGACTGGCGATCACTAACGTCCCAGGCAAACAGCAACATCAAACGATTACTGTGAACCTGCGGGATAAAAAAACCGGCGCGCATCCTTTAATTGTTGTAGATGGAGTGGTACAGGACAATTCAGACGAAGCATTACATAAACTGAACCCGAATGAAATACAGGAGATGAAAGTATATAAGGATGCGTATGCGACTAATGCCTATGGCGATAGAGGAAAGGATGGGGTCATTGAAGTTGTTACAAAAGCCGCTGCGGCAAACAAAGGAAAGACGAGTGACGAACTGGTGGGGGTTTTACAAGGAAAAGTAGCGGGGGTAACGGTTGTGCCGACTAATACCATTGCTGATAATGCGGTTAAGTCCTCAACTGAAACGGCTTCGACTATTACGGCTGCGTCCGGGAATGCTCTTTTCTATGCAAAACCACATACAAGGACCGAAATTGCGCTGGGAGGAAGTGTATTGAACCCGCCTCCGCTTTATGTTGTAGACGGCACCATAGCTGGTAATAATGTCTTAAAAGAAATAGATCCACAGACTATTCAATCGATATCTGTATTAAAAGATGCGTCCTCAAAGACTATTTATGGTGATGCTGCCCGGAATGGAGTGGTGCTGATCACCACAAAGGCCGGAAATAAACCTGCTAAAGAAAAGGTGGATGTTCAGGAAATAACAGTGAAAGGGTATGGAACAAAGCAGGAGCAGCATTCGGGTCAAAATCTGAAACTGGTGCCGGTTGAAGTAAGAGGGTATAAAAAGGAGGATGGGGATGATAGAAAAGCAACACCGCCGGATGCCAAAAGCGACAAGCCGATCACCCATAATTTTAAACCTGCCAAAGTCTATAAATTCAATTTAACTTATACGGCAACATTGAAGCAGGAGAAAGAGGCCGTTGCTAAAAATGAGAGGCCTGCTGAAACCAAAGTATTCAAATCTGCCAACGGGCAAATAGAATTGAGGGAAAAGAAATTTACAATGGTCGCCGATACTGTGGTGTTTAGAACGAAATAACCTTTGTTGGTATTGCGTAAGGGGCGTAGCGTTGGTGTAAGTCAACAAACGAAACTGCATGTGTACCGTGTTGACTTACTCTTAGCTCAATATTAATGGCCTGAGTGAGATAATGCCATTGGTGTTCTTTCCGTGCCTACAGTTATGCTCGCTCCAACTACTGTTCGCAATACAACTGTTACACTTATTATAAAAAAAATAGCTATGAAGCACAATAGTATCCTTGTTTTTCTCTTATTCATTTTTGCCAATTTATTAGCGCAAGAAAAGATTATTATAAATGGGCAACTAAAAGGTGTTCCGGAAGGGACGACTATTTCGTTAATGAAAGAGGAGGGGGCAGTTGGAAGTGAGGTTGTTAAAGATAGTGTTGTTAATGGCCGTTTTCGTATTGAATATACTCCGGGTGAAGAAAAAACGGAAAGATATTCAATAAGGTCCTTTGACAAGGACTTTCCCTCAATGGGATTAAATCTTTGGGCCAAGGCTGGTCATAGCATTACTATCGAAGGAAACAATAAACTCGTTTATACATGGAACGTTACGAGTGATATGCCCGAACAAAAGGAATGGTCATACTTTGTGCAAGCCAATAAATTGCTATGGGATCAGTATCAGGAACTGTCTGTATTAAGAAAAGCGCTCTCTCAAAAAGTTCATGCCGACAATAGCACTGCTCTTGAAAAAAAGACTGCCCGGGCATCGATCGATTCGTTAGATAGCCTTTCCAACGTTTATTTATATAACATTCACAAACACAATTTAGATCTTCTTCAAAACGGGCAAATGACTCCCGTTCGACTGGAAGTATTGAATAATGCCGCAAATATGATCAGATGGAATCATATTGAAGCGTTTAGGGCTCCGGTTACAAAACTGTACAATAGCCTTGCTCCCAATTTAAAAGGGGCTATTTATGGTGAGGAAATCGCGCTTACGCTTTACCCTCCAAAAGTGGTTAAAGTTGGGGAATCGATGTATGATACGGTATTGACAGACCTACATGGTCAGGTGCATCATTTAACCGATTTTAAAGGCAAATATATCTTACTGGATTTTTGGAGCTTTGGATGTGGCCCCTGTCATGCATCGGTTCCGGAAATGAAAGAGATTTCGGAAAAACTTAAAGATAGCCTGGCCATTGTCAGCTTGAGCAGTGATAATAAAAAAATGTGGAAGCAGGCATCTGAATATTTTAAAATGACCTGGAACAATTTTAGCGATGGTAAGGAGAACAGAGGTATATATGCCAAGTATGGCGTTAAAGGAATTCCGAATTATGTCTTAATTACACCAAACGGCCTTATAAAAGATATTTGGATGGGGTATGATAATGGCAGTTTAAAAAGCAAAATAAAAGAACTTACCAATTTGTCAGTGAATTGAAGCTATTGATTTGATATTTTTTGGGATCGGAATAACAGTAAGTTGTACGGATGTACATTATTGTTAAGATCAATACATTTCCGCTGTTCTTCGCAGATTCAATGCAACGCAGATTTTCGCCATTAGCCTTTGTTGGTGTGGCGTTATGGGTTACAGGGCGGGTAAAAAATGATATATGAAAAAAGTAACTGTGATCGCTTTATGTTTTTTTTCGATTCGGCTGTTTGGTCAGGTGACAACTTTTACCATTGATAGCTCCAAGTTTAAAACAATATTACTGCCTGTCTTGGATTCGATTTATCAGGATGACCAGCAGCCCCGGCTATTGGTGATGTCATTAAAAGCGAAGGGGAGCGATTCAGTGGAATTCAATCAGGCGGTTCGTGCTATGAAAATGAAGGATAGCAGTAACCTGGTAAAAGTAACAGGTATTTTAAATGATTATGGCTGGCTGGGGCCGCAGGATGTCGGCTTTAATGGAAGCCAGGCGCTTTTTCTTGTTATACAACATGCTGACCTGCAAACGCAACGACGATATCTGCCTATGATTCAAAAGGCTGAAAAAGAAGGGCGGACTTTTTCAAGTAATCTGGCTATTCTTGAAGACAGGATCGCAATGCGGGAAGGGCGCAGGCAACTGTACGGCAGTCAGGGATTCCGCGACAAAGAAACGGGGAAGAATTATATTTATCCGGTTGTTGATCCCGAAAACCTTGAAAGCAGAAGGAAGGCAATGGGGCTGACTCCTATGGAACAATATGTAAAGGGATGGAATTTGGATGCCTATATGAAAGAGCTCCCTGAAATCGAAAAAATAGCAAAAAGGCAAAACATTCATTGATCGCTAATGTTTCACTCATACCCACGGCAGCCTTTTCGCCTTAGTTGGTGTTGCGCGTGGGGCTGAAGCGGTGGAGGAACACCAACTAATTGGCTGCAGGTGTTTTCCGCCCGGACCCGGCTATTCGCCCTTGTTGGTGTTGCGCGAGGGTCAGAAGCGCTGGCAGTGCACCAACAAATGGAGCTGCCGGTGCTTTGTTTTTGCACACTGCGCTGCTCAACGCCGGCAGAGGTTAAATCGCTAGCGGTGCTGTCGGTGTTTTGCCTTAGCTCACGGCTCGGCTCAACACCGGCAGCGGCGTTTAATCGCGGTAATGTGTCAAAAATCCCCAATAGTCTTTCCCCGTTTCATAAAACCCTGCAGAGGAATATTTGTATGCTTCAGGAAATTTGCAAATGCCCGCTTTGACCGGGTTCTGATGGATGTAATTGAGCTTTTGTATAAAAACCGGGTGTGCACGCAATTCTATACTTAATGCGTTTCTCTCCCAAAATTGGTATTCCCGGTCCTTTGCGTCAACTTTAAAGTGCTGCAACATGTCTGGATGGAAACGCTGCAGGTCTTTCTTATCCGCTGCGCAGTGTATTTTAAAAAATCCCGTTGCACTGCATCAGGTCCATGATCCGGCATCATCTGCCAGATCAAGTGTATATGATTGCGCATGATCACGAATGCAAAAATTTTAACGCGTTTGGCATTAACTAAAAATCGCAGACTGCTGATGATAATGTCCTTGTATTTGTCAGGTTTTAGCAATGCCTTCCAGTCAAGGTTTGTAGCGGTAAAAAAGGCGGGGTATTCTGTAATTAGGGATAGCATATTGTAAGATACGAAAAATTAGCCTTAGTTGGTGTTGCGCGCGGGGCTGGAGCGGTGGAGGAACACTAACTAATTGGCTGCAGGTGTCTTGCGCTCGCACCCTGCTATGCTCAACGCCGACAGCGGAATGCCGTTGGTGTTTTTTCTATACTCATGGCTCTGCTCAACACCAACGGCGGCGCGGTGACTAGCTTTTCACCATTTCAATATGCGGAATCCCATCCTCGTCATATAGGTCGCTTGCCTGCTGAAAGCCCAGTGATTCATAAAAGCGTTTGAGGTGTTGCTGGGCACCAATGCGGATGGGGGTTTTACCAAATAAACGATAACTGGCTTCAATGCTCTGCTGCATTAATACCCGCCCCAGACCCAGCGCCCGGTAGGCTTGCGCCGTTACCACGCGTCCGATCGACTGCTCTGCATAAGAAACGCCTTTTGGCAACAGCCGGGTATAGGCAACAGCGGCACCATTATGCCATCCGGTTAAATGGTACCCCTTCAGATCCTTTCCATCAATATCCTGGTAAGCACATTGCTGCTCCACTACAAAAACGGCTGCACGCAATTGCAGGATGTGGTATAATTCAGTTGTTGAAAGCTCTGCAAAGGTCTTGCAGGTCCATTCGATAATAGGCGCTTCCATCAGTAATTGTATTTTTCTTTCCACAGTTTTTTTAAATAATTGCGCAGTTCCTGTTCGCGCGCATTGGCCCCCGGTTCGTAGAAAGAAGTGCCGGCAATTTTTTCAGGGAGGTATTCCTGCACACTGAAATTGTTTTCAAAATTGTGCGAATATTGGTAGCCTTTGCCGTAATTCAGGTCTTTCATCAGCCGGGTAGGGGCATTGCGGATGTGCAGGGGCACGGGCAGGTCGCCCGTACTGTTTACTATTGCCAATGCGTTGCCAATAGCCATACAGGCGGCGTTGCTTTTGGGTGATGTGGCCAGATAAATGGCGCATTGCGACAGGATCAGGTTGGCTTCGGGATAGCCGATCTTTGTTACAGCATCAAAAGTGGCATTAGCCAAAAGCAGCGCGTTGGCGTTGGCCATACCAATATCTTCGCTTGCAGAAATAACCATGCGCCGTGCAATGAATTTCAGGTCCTCACCGCCTTCGATCATACGGGCCAGCCAATATACAGCTGCGTTGGGGTCGCTGCCGCGGATGGATTTGATAAAGGCAGAAATGATATCATAATGCTGCTCGCCGGATTTATCGTACAGGGCAATTTTCTTTTGTGCAATTTCCATTACTTTATCATTGGTAATGACCTCGGGCGGTTCCAGCGCTTCACAAACAATTTCAAAGAGGTTTAACAACTTACGGGCATCACCGCCGGAAATGGTAATAAGGGCATCGGTTTCTTTCAGGCTTACCTGCCGGGCTTTTATTTTTTCATCCTGCTCTATGGCCGTATGCAACAATCGGGTGAGGTCCTTGTCGTCCAGGGCTTTCAGCACATACACCTGGCACCGGCTCAGCAAGGCACTGTTCACTTCAAAGGATGGATTTTCGGTGGTGGCGCCAATGAGCGTGATGATCCCTTTTTCCACTGCGCCCAGCAAGGCGTCCTGCTGACTTTTGTTGAAACGATGGATCTCATCAATAAATAAAATAGCTCCCCTGCCTGCCGTGGCCGTTGCGATAGCATCCCTGATATCTTTTACTCCGGATGAGATGGCGCTCAGCGCGATAAACGGGCGTTTGACGGTATGGGCGATAATGGTGGCGATGGTGGTTTTACCAACACCGGGTGGTCCCCAAAGGATCATGCTGGGCACCGTACCGGTCTCAATGGATTTTCGGAGGATACTACCTTTCCCGGTAAGGTGCTCCTGCCCCGCGAGGTCATCCAATGTCAGGGGCCGTAAACGTTCGGCTAATGGAGTCATAATCTGCTATTGTTTGAATCCCTAAAGGTACTGCTAATTTATTTAGCAGGTGAGCGTATTGTGCGTATTTTTTTAAAATATGCGTATATTTGCATTATGAAGGCGCGATTAAATATTACTATTGATCAGATGGCTTTGAAAAACATTAAAGCCTACGCTGCTGCAAAGCAAATCAGTGTTTCGGAACTGGTAGAAGCGTATTTTAAAAAAGTAACCCGGCCTGCCAGGAAGAAGAATATTATTTCATTGATCGACAAGCTCGAAGCTCCCTCTTTTGATAATAAGGCTGATTTAAAAGAATTGTTCTATAAAGAACAAATGGACAAATATGGCATTTAAGGTATTCCTGGACGCTAATGTGTTGCTCGATTTTACTTTAAAAAGGGCAGCCTATGCTACATCAAAGAAGATAATTCAGGCTGCGATGGACGGCGCAATAGAGGCGTTTATTACACCTGCGATTGTTCATATAACGGGCTATTGGCTTACCAAAGCTTACGGAATTGCTGTTGCTAAGGAAATACTGCTGGTTTTATTAGCCGACGTCCGCATTATTGATATCAGTCATGAGGTAACTTTAAATGCACTGCATTCCCAGATCGAAGATATAGAAGATGCATTACAATATTATACAGCATTGCATCATCAGGTAGATTATTTTATCAGTCTGGATAAGGAGCTGAAAAAATCGTCTATTCCGGCTTTACCTGTTTATACTCCTGATGAATTTGTGCGCGTGGTATTGTAAAAAAAGATGCGGAAGGCAAATTAGTAATGATGATTGGGTGTTTTATTCTTTGTTGAAAGAACAACAGTGGTTAGAAACGATAAACAAAGGTATCCGCATATAAAGATCCGCGCAGAAGTAGAATAATTGTTAAGCAGGAACCAGTCCTGGTGCCAATAAATGATCCATCCCCCGCAAACAGCCTTCAATCCATCCCACACCCATGCCAACCGGCTGCCATCCATTAGTTCCGCCAGGGCATAAACAAAAAGAAAAATAGAAAGCCCATAATAAAAAACACCGGGTACGCCTATTGCAGCAATATTTCCGAAAAGGAAACAGATAAAGAACAGCAGGACGGCCAGCTGGATCCATAACCATACTTTTACCGGAGTGCCAATGACCGGATTGTATTTTTCAAAGTGGTAAACGTTATCAATTTTATGAACCGGGAATTTTGCTGCAACATCGGCCGGGCGCCAGCCGGTGGGCATCAGCCAGATGCGGAACTTATCTTTCCAGCTTTTCGTATGCCAGGCATCTTTTATTAATAGCGCTACATGCTGGAAGTTTATTTTTACGGGATTCCAGGTTTGTACCGGCCTTGTAATACCGTACACAGGTGGTGTTCCGGCTATTTCGGGTTGGTAAGTGCCGAACCATTTATCCCAGAAGATGAAGATCTGCGAATAGTTTTTGTCGAGATATTCAGGATTGATAGCATGGTGTACCCGGTGCAGGGAAGGTGTTACAATGACAGCCTCCAGCCAGCCCATTTTTTTGATAAAGGTGGTATGATACCAGAACTGGGCAAATAAATGAAGCGGTGCTACTACTGCTATTACCTTTTCCGGTACGCCCAGCAAGGCTGCCGGCAGGAGGAAGATAACGAAGATATTGGCAAAGCCGGAAATGCTTTGCCGCAGTGCGCAGGCCAGGTTAAATTCCTCGCTGCTGTGGTGCACGAGGTGGCCGTTCCAGAAAAAATTAAATTCGTGCTGGATGCGGTGCACACAGTAACCTGAAAAGTCCAAGACAACAAAAGCGATCACATAAGTGAGCCATACGGCTTGAATATGCAGCAGGGCCCAATGCTGCACCATCCATGAATAGGAGTAAATTACAAGGCTCAATCCCAGCACGTCCTTGGTAATATTGGTTACGCCGCTCAGCAGGCTGCTGATGGTATCATTGGTGCGCATTGTTTTTTTCTCTTTCCACCAGGAATAGCCCATTTCCAATAGAACAAGCAGCAGAAATGCAGGAATAGCGATCAATAATATTTTACCGTAGGTTTCCATGGCCTTTTTCAAATTTACATTAAAAAATGCCGGAAAACCGGTATATTTTAAACTACGGCAACGCATTAGTTTTGTATCAGAATTTAACCCACCTCCCGTGAAAGTTCAATGTTTATCAATGAGGTAGTTAAATGATCTATTCGTGAGGCCGTTGCTAAACTGAGTTTTTAAGTTGTAAGTACTGTTTTGTCAGTTCGTTACAATAATGTGTGAACCTTTTAAGTGCTGATGGTATGAGTAATGCCGGTGTGAAGAATAACAAACAGGAGTCCAGCCAGTTGTTGTCAGCTAACGACAAATGGCTGCTTTGGAAGACGTTTGTTAAGAGAATATTCCCCGGCTTTTTTCTTTCTGTTGTGTTACCCTTAGTGGTGTTATTTTTTTTACTGGAAACCATCGCGGAAATTGACGGGCAATCAAAATTGCCTGTTTATTTATTGCTGCTGTTGCTGCTGACAGCGCTTATTTATATTTGGCGACTTTTATATTTACAGCACCGGTTGATCCTCCGGTATCTCTTTGTCCGGAAAAAGACGATCATACGGGCGCGGGTGGTGCACATAGCCGTAAGCGTTCTGGAAAAAAAACAGATGTACCGGGTGGTAACGGAATCGATGGTGATCAATTCGATGCTGGATACTATTTTAAAAAATGAAGTAGCTTTTGTTCAGCTGAAAGCGGGTTCTTTGCTGGAAATTCACCTGCTTTCCGGCGCTACGCCCCACTACCTGCGGATCAGAGAAATTGCTGCCTAATCCCTCGACGGTACAAATGTAAACCGCTTCTTTAATCGTAAAAAAGGCTTTTCAAAAAAACGGTAGGAAAGCATTGCTGCAATCACCGTAAAGGTAAGCACCCCTATGCTGCCGATCAGTTTCCATCCATCTTTCATTGGTAACGCACTGCTCAGTTGTTTCAATTCATTTTTACACACGTGAAACACCAGCCAAAGCATTAAAGCGTGAAAGATATAAAGTCCGTACGATATACGCCCCAGGTATACCAGGGGGCGGGGCAGCCACCGTGCCGGCGCACCCAGCAGTCCCAAAAACAGCAGGATGCATCCCAGCAATACGCATAGCCAGCCACATACCGCCTGGGGCGCAGTGGAAAGATGTGGTGAATCGGCCTGCACATGAAATACCATATTGGCAATCAGCCAGCAGCCTACTCCTGCCGGCAACATCAATGCGCGTATGAGCAGCGGCCATTTGGGTTGCCATCCTTTTAAATAGAGGGAGAGCAATATGCCCGCGGCAAAGAATTGGAATTGAACAAAACTGTTGGTCCATTCACTGCTGAAACCTTTTGTGGGGTGCATTCCGTAATAAATAATGAACAGGTAAGCAATTGCAATAAATGCAAAGGCGGTAATTTTTAATACCCGGCGGCCGCCATAAGCCATGATCAGAGGAACAAGAATATAAAATTGCTCTTCTACCGAAATGCTCCAGAAAGGGGCAGTAGGGTAAGTAACGCTCCAGTCGTTTACGCAGATATACCAGTTGCCGGCAAAAAAAATGTAAGGCAATATCGCTTTTGTTGGAAAAACGCCGAATACGGGAGCTATATAACCTAATAAAATCAATCCGGCCAAAGCTCCGAAATAAAGCGGCCAGATGCGTAACATGCGCCTGATGTAAAAGGACCGGGGATGCACGGCTCCTGTTTGTTCCTGTTCGCGCGTTAATAATTCAGTGATCAGAAAAGCGCTGAGTAAAAAGAAAACGGGTACGCCAAAAACACCTACCCAGCTGATATGATAAAACCAATAATGTTGGGTAGGGTCTATTGGTGCCATTTCCATACGGTGCACGAAAAAGACTGACAAGAAGGCGATCAGGCGCAATACATCCAGCTCGGGTCGGTAGTATCGTTGGGGTGTCATGGTTATGGAATGTTAATTGTTATAGCACTTTTTTTAATTGTAACACCAGCATGGTTCCGGCGACTTCTCCCGGTTGTAAGGGTGCAAGATCCACTATGCAATCTTTGCCCGCATTTTTTACCTTCAGCGTTTTGCTGCTTCCCAGCAGGGCAGCGGTGGTGCCGGCCGGCACATTGAGCTCCTTAATGCGCATTTCCTGCTTGTAAGCGGGCAATATGCAATAGAGATCTTTTCCTTTCGTTGTGAAGAAGGCTTCAATATGCGCCGTGTCTTTTCTGGGTTTTATCAGCTCCATAACGCTGTAATTGGCGAAGGCATTTTTACCCGTTTTAGAAGGTACAATGCCCGGGCTCCATTGATAAGAGTGGGTGTAGGCCTCCGTTCCATAAATGGCTTCCCCGTTCGTTTTGAGCCAGTTGCCAATGTCTGCAAGGCGTTGCTGCATGATGATGGGAATGCGCCCATCGGCAGTGGGGCCGATGTCCAGTAACAGGTTGCCGCCGCGCGATACAATATCCACCAGCATCAGGATCAGATCGTTGCTTGTTTTATAATCGCCCAGTTGCTCATTGCGGTTATAGCCGAAAGAATGACCTACACCCTGGCATTCTTCCCATACAACGTTTTTGTCCATGCCGCTGCCGTATTCAGACGTTACATACAGCGCGCCCTTGTTTTGGTTGCGCGTGTTGCTACCCCAGCGGTCATCCACTACTACTTCATCTTTTACCGGGGATTCGTTAAACAGCCAGGCAAGAATTTCAGGGCTGTGCCAGCCGGTATCGGGCAGATCCCATTCGCCGTCGGCAAAAATGAGTGAAGGTTTGTATTTCGTTACCAGGTCTTTTAACTGGGGGATCATATGTTCCTTTACATACCGTTCCTTGTTGCTCAGCCAAAGCGGGTTGAACCATTCGTATAAGGAATAATAATAGCCCATCTTCAAACCCGCATTGCGAACAGATTGGGTCAGATCCCCCAGCAGATCGCGCTTAGGGGTTCCGGTTACTGCGTTCCAGGGATGGCCCCAGTCGCGGTCGGCCTCTGCGCTGTTCCACAAAGCATATCCTTCATGATGTTTGGATGTGAGCACTACATATTTTGCGCCGGAACTTTTCAATACCTCGGCCCATTGATCCGGATTAAACATTTCGGCTTTAAACAGCGGCTCAAATTGTTCATATTTAAAATTGGCTCCATAATTTTTATTATGAAAGGCTACAAATTTTTGCCGGTAGGCTTCATTTTCTTCCTGCCCGGTTCCCTGAACGATGCGCCGCCAGTACCATTCTGCGTAGCTATAGCCGCTGTTGGGGATCACCGGAGCATAAGACGGAACAGAATACACGCCCCAGTGAATAAAGATCCCGAATTTATCCTGATGAAACCATGCGGGCATTTTGCGGGTATTTAATGAGGCCCAGTTGGGCTGAAATTTTTGTGCCGGCACGGGGTAAAAGCAAAGCACCGCCAAAAGCAGCAGGAATATTTTTCGCATAACAGAGCTATTTTATTGTTGCCAGCGGCATCGTTTATAATGCGATAAAGCTAGTTGATTCAAATGGAAAATTCAACTTTTTGCGACTGAGCCATAAAAATCACAACAGGAATATACCGATGACGCAAAAGGGTCTTTATATTGTCAATTTTACACCCGGTGGGCAAGCCTTTTTCAAAATATCTTTGGTGAAACTAATTATAAAATATTGGAAATGAAACGTATTTTAAGTATTGATGTGATGCGGGGATTTGTAATGATCCTTATGGCGCTGGATCATGTACGCGATATGATGCATGTTACCTCCATTACCCGGCAGCCAACAGATTTAAGTACGACAACTCCTGCGCTTTTTTTTACACGATGGGTTACGCATTTGTGCGCGCCAACCTTTGTTTTCCTGGCCGGCACTTCGGTGTTTATTTCCATGAAAAATAAAAATAACATCGTTCTCTCAAAGCAATTTTTATTAAAACGGGGAATATGGCTGGTTATCGCGGAATTTACCCTTGTAAACTTTGGGCTTTGGTTTGATATTCATTTCAATGTTTTCCTGTTTGATGTAATCGCGGCCATTGGCTTTGGATTTATCGCGCTTAGTCTTTTAATGAAGTTGCCCGTTAAAGCCATCGGCAGTATCGGACTTGCTATTATCTTTCTGCATAACCTGGCGCCATTAGTTCCCGGTGCGGAAGCTTCTCTATTTAAAAAAATGCTGATGCCGTTTTTTGCTCCCGGAGCCTATCCTTTTGGCGGGGGTAAATTGTTTGTAATGGGCTACCCGCCGATACCCTGGCTGGGTATAATGTTGCTTGGGTTCGCCGCGGGCAAGGTTTTTACACTGGATATAATGCGGAGAAAAAATATTTTTATTAAAGCGGGTATTGCGGCCCTTGTACTGTTTGTTGTTATAAGGACTTTGAATGTTTATGGCGACAGCCTGCCCTGGGGGGCGCAGAAAAATACTTTGTTTACGTTTCTTTCATTTATCAATGTTTCCAAATATCCGCCGTCACTGGATTTTACGTTGTTGTTCCTGGGGATCATGCTCCTGATCTTATGGGGGACAGAGGGGGTGCAAAACCGGTGTACGGCCATCGCTGCTGTATATGGCAGGGTGCCCTTCTTTTATTTTATCGTTCATTTTTATCTGATCCATATTTTAGTTTTTATCATGATATTTCTGCAGGGCTTCGGAGTGAATGACATGGTGTTTGGGTTTAATTTTGGCCGGCCTAAAGCTGGCAGCGGGCTTAGCCTTGCGGCTGTTTACGTGGTTTGGATTGGAGTGGTAGCGGTTATGTATCCACTATGCAGGTCTTATGGGAAATATAAATCAGGGCACCCGGAAAAAAAGTGGCTGCGGTATTTGTAGTTACAGCCGTTTAATTTGAGACAAGGATAAACGCAGATTCAATAAACGGGAATTGCCTTTTAGAAGAAATGACCCGGAGCTGTCAGAATAAGGTTAACTGTCCCAACGTAAGCGGAACATTGGGGTCGGGTGCTTTACTGCCGGAAATAGCGTAAACCGGTGTTTCCTGGTAGCGCGAGGCGATCACAATGGTGGTGGCGGTTAGTTGCTCCTGAAAAAGGGCCCGAACTAAATCTGGATCATTGTTGTCTGCAGAAAGATGGGAGAGGAATAAGTGGCTCATATGTGCCGGCCTGCAGGAAAGAAAAAGATCCAGTGCTTCTTTATTGGATAAATGCCCCCGGCCGCCGCGGATCCTTTTTTTAAGGTGATACGGGTACCGGCCCTTTTCGAGCAACACTTCATCGTAGTTGGCTTCCATGAAAGCTGCATGACATCTTTGGAAATGTTTCCTGATGTTTTCACAAACTTTTCCGATATCCGTGAAAATGCCGATGCAGGTTTGATTGTTCTCCACTGTAAAGCTATGCGGATCTGCAGCATCGTGGTGTTTTAGAAAAGCTGTAACCATAAGTGCGCCGATGCTGACGGGTGTTTCTGCGCAAAGTAACCGTACCAGGGGCGGGTCCAGTTTAAGGCCTGCATGCTGTAGCGTGCCCGGGGAAATGTATACGGGAAGCTGATGTTTGCGGGATAGTACTTCGAGACCCTTGATGTGATCGCTATGTTCGTGTGATATAAATATCGCTTTTACTTTCTTCATCGTCAGTCCCAGCCGGTGCATTCGTTTCTCTGTTTCGCGGCAGGATAAGCCCGCATCTATCAATACCGCCTCCTCATCATTACCAATGTAATAACAATTGCCATTACTGCCGGAATTGAGAGAAGTAACATAAAGGGGGATCATACTGCAAAATACGCTGTTTTATTTTTCAAACAGGTGAATGCTCTGGCTGAATAATTCCTGTGGGATTTAGGCCGGAAAGCAGCGGCCCTGCTATTCTAAAATAATCTGGTCTACAGTTGCTTTAGATAGGGTGACCAGCGCAGCCGGCGACAGCTCAATTTCGACCGCAGCTTCTCCGGAGCCAATTAGAATAGTGGGAAAGGACGTCAGTGCTTTGTCTATGAAAATAGGGATGTCCGGTGATATTCCGATCGAACACACCCCGTTAACAGGATAACCTATTTTGTCAGCAAGCTCTTGTTTTTCGGCTACTTCCAATTTGGTAACGCCGGCTAATGCAGCCAAACGTGCAAAGTCAATCTTTTTGCCCATAGAGCAAACGGCCATGATATATTTGTCTTTTTGCTTCGAGCGCAAAAAAACCGACTTGGTAATTCTGCTGAGCTCGTAGTTTACGGCATTAGCAAAATCAACCGGGGAATTGATTGGGGTACTAAAAGAATCATGCCTTATTTCCTGGTGGGGAATATTATTGTCGTGTAAAACGGTATAAACGTTTGGATGCATAATTTTTATTAATCGAGCGCTTCTTTTTTCCTGCCAAAATTAATGGATCCGAAGTTGTTGTAATAGGCTTTTTCCAATACCGGGTCGCCGGCAAGAAATAGCCAGTCTGTTTCAACCATAAAACGGATGGCCAGCAGCGGCACCGGAGACTGTAAGGGTCTGAAATTAGCATTCCGAAGCCCCGGCTGCGCACAGTTTTCATGAAACTGTCCGATCATTAATCCCAGCTCTACAAATTCAGGTTTCAATTTTAGCTGAATAGCATCAATAATGTGCTCAATCTCATCATCTTGCAGGTTCGGAAAAAGGATCGTTATGGCTTTAAAACGTTTGTCTTTATCAGCAGTAGGAAACATTTCAATAAAATACTCCTTCATGTTCCTGATAAGATCAATAATATATTCCTGTGAAGGATGGGGTTCTGTGTAAATGCCTACTTTAAAGAATTTTTGCTCTTTTGAGTACTGGATATAAGGACAAACCGCTCCGGTGCGCCCCAAACCGGGGTTCGGTTTAATTAAAAAATTATGTACCCAGCCGGAAAATCCCTCCAATTGTTTCTTATAAGGGCTGTATACAGGGGGGATATTATTTAAAACAATTTCGCTAATATCAAATAATGAAATGTCAGCAGCAGCGTTTTTGCCCAAAATCAAAGGGTTTTATAATAAAAAAATGTTTGCCTGGTATAATTGCATGTTTAGCTAATCCAAAGCAAATATAAAAAATATTACTATATCACTTAAAGCTTCGAATAAGCCTAAAAAAAGTATACATTTGAGAGGTCTTAACCAATAAATTGCAACGTGTATAGTCCAGAACATTCTAATCCTGAAAATAAAAGTATCCACGAGCGAATCACCCAACAATCACAGAAATCACCAAATGCGATTGCAATAAAGCATAAAACAGAAAGCATCACCTATCGGGATCTGGAGCGCAGCACCAACCAGATCAATGCGTTTCTTCACAAAAAGCATATTGTTAAAGGAGATGTTGTTGCCGTTGTTATGGACCGGTCCATACCGATGGCTGCGTGCCTGTTAGCTATAATGAAAGCCGGAGGTACTTATTTAGCTATTGATCCCAGTTTGCCTGAGGATCGTATCCGTTACTTATTGGAAGATTCTTCTGCAAAATATGTCATCTCTTCAAAAAAGTATGGTGCGCTAGTTGCCGGTTATGAAGACAATATCATCTTTGACGACATCTGGGCGAACAGGGGAATATACCCGGGCGATTTTTTACCGGTTAAAACAGGGGGTGATGACCTGATCTATATTATTTATACTTCCGGGTCGACCGGGCAACCCAAGGGGGTGGGTGTGTCGCACAAGGGATTGATCAATTTGCTGTTGTACCGGCTTAAGGCGCCAGGCATGGGCGAAAATGATAATATGCTGGGGCTTAGCTCCCTATCTTTTGATATTGCACAGGAAGAACTTTATCTGCCTCTTATCAGCGGAGCTGTATTAACTATAGTTGACCGGGAAATAACCAGGGATGGCAGTGCCTTATTGGAAATAGTTAGGACCGAAGGTATTACCTTAATGCAGGCAACGCCTTATATCTGGCAGATGATGCTGGAGTCTGGCTGGGATACGTCATTACCTATTACGGCATTTTGTGGCGGCGAGGCAATGACGAATGAGCTGGCCGGAAAGCTATTAGACCGGTGCAACGAGGTTTGGAATATGTATGGCCCAACAGAAGCCACTATCTGTACCACTGTTAAAAGAATTACTGATAAAAATCAGCTGATAACAATAGGCCAGCCTATTGAGAATTCACGGGTATATATTTTGGATGAGAATTTAACGGCAGTAACACAGGGCTCGGAGGGGGAACTTTATATTGGTGGTGCCGGCGTTACAAAGGGTTATATTAATCGTCCGGAGCTGACGGCTGAAAAATTTATCGATGATAAATTCTCTGTTATTACCGGAGAAAAGATGTACAAAACGGGAGATCTTGGCCGGGTGCTTAAAAATGGTGAGATCCAGTTTTTAGGCCGGAAAGACAACCAGATAAAACTCAGGGGGAATCGTATTGAAAAAGAAGAAATAGAGTACCAGCTGAAATTGCAGAAAAATATTAAAGACGCAATCGTTACGGTGTATGAGGATAGTGTGAAAAATGCGCGTCTTGTTGCTTACCTCACTCTAAAAGAACAGGTAAGCCCTGATGGCATTGCGGAATTGATCAGCAACTGTAAAGGAGCATTGAAAAAAGTTCTTCCGGAACATATGGTTCCCTCGAACTATGAAATTATAAGCGCAATTCCCCTGCTTCCAAGCGGCAAGATCAATTTAAAAGCGTTACCCAGGCCGAATATACAGGAGGCTGTAGCTGAATACAAGGCCCCCGAAACTGAGCTTGAAAAAATACTTGTGGAAATATGGACCAATCATATCGGCATAAATAACATTGGAATTCATGATAACTTTTTTGATCTGGGTGGCACCTCGTTAATCGCCGTTAAAACCAAAATTCAGATTGAAAAGCTCACTAACAGGAGGTTGTCTCCATCTGTTTTGTTTAAGTACCCAACTATTCAACAGCTGGCAGCGGCCGTTAATAATTTTACAGAGGAACCCTACAAGTCTTTAGTGCCTATACAACCAAAAGGAGTAAAAATGCCCCTGTATATTGTACATGGCATTGGTTTAAATGTGCTCAAATTCAGGAGCCTGGCACTTGACCTGGGAGCCGATCAGCCTGTGTATGGCCTGCAGGGAATAACGGACGGCTCAGAATCACAGGATACTATTGAAGAAATAGCGTCCTTTTATATTGAAGAAATACTACGGCAAAATCCAACCGGTCCATATATTATTGGCGGCTATTCTATTGGCGGAGTAATTGCTTACGAAATGGTTAAGCAATTAAAAAAGGCGGGCAAAGATGTAAGGGGATTGATCATTTTCGACACCGCCCTGCAGATCCCCACCCACCAATATCCC
>JAGIAQ010000083.1:0-216 GCA_017744795.1 Niabella sp.
GTATTATTGAAATAAAAAACGGGAACGAAATCATTGCAGGGGCGAAATATATTTCGCCCCCAAATAACCAACCGTCCGCCGGAAAACGGACGAATAATAATTCGCCCCTGCGATGATTTCGTTCCCGTTTTTTATTTCAATAATACCGTGATTATAATTCGGCCCGCCCGTTTCGTTCGGGCAGGCATAACAATGTATTCGTGCAGCGCCGTATCC
>JAGIAQ010000083.1:226-18392 GCA_017744795.1 Niabella sp.
CAACCGTCCGCCGGAAAACGGACGAATAATAATTCGCCCCTGCGGACCCCATTCCATTCACCATCCCGAACCATCGGTTCCATCATCCGCGGGTTTAAAACAGGGGTTACGAAATGGTTTCGTTATGAAAGGGCAGGTTGTCGTTTGCCCTACCGAAAAATATGGCAACGAAATTATTACGATCATATCATACGTAATGACGCGGAATACGGACGCATTGCAAAATATATCATCAATACTCCTTCCTATTGGAAGGAGGACCGGTTTTGTTGAGGGAATGGGTGACCTTTTTGGGTTGGCGCAAATAAATATACTTCTATAAAACAATACAACATTTACTCCGTTTCATAGGTTAGCAGCACCCGTCTTTTCCACGGCGGCCTTATTTATTTAGGGGCAGTGATCTCCTATTATATGCTACCAGCCACCACGAATGTCTTAATTGCTTGCGTAAATCGTACTAAGGGGTCTGTATCGCTCCTTTTTGTACAATCATTTAGTCTCTTTAAATATTATATGTATTTTTAATCATCCATGAAACAATAATACTTTTAAAAATGGAGCCCGGTATACAAAAAAACACCTTTGTCAAAAAACTCATTACCTGCGCGCTTGCGGGATTGGTAACAGGCGCATGTGCTCTTCGCCTGGGATTTACATTCTTTAGAGACCGGGTACCAACTGGCATTTTAGCTATTATACCTTTTATTACAGTAACGACCGCTGTAATTTATTCTTTTATATGGCAAATACGTAAAACAAATAATCCATAAACGCTTGCTTTCTGGCAAGGACTTATTCGTTACGGCGTGGCTTTTGACCTGGCTATGTTTGGCTGGGAAAAAATTGCACATTTACAGCTCGTAATTCCGCCGAGCAAATTGGATCTTCCTTATAACAGTTTGTCGCCATCTGATTTATTCTGGTGTTTTTTTAGCTATTCCTATACATTAGGCTGCATTATAGCCGGGCTGCAAATAATCGGCGCTTTATTACTACTTTTTAGCAGGACCCGGCTTATTGGCGTGTTCATATTGCTGCCGATATTAACGAATATCTTGTTAATGGATATTTTTTATGGAATAGGCAACAGTGTAGTCGTACATGCTTCCATTATGCTCCTGGGAATCTTGTATTTTCTGTTTATTGAATTCAGACGCTTGCGGGAATTCTTTTTTAGTGCGAAAAACCAATTGCCATCGCTGCATATTTCTAAATTTTTTAAACTCCTTATCCGGCTTTCCGTTATTTATATTCCTTTGCTTTTGATCGCGATGCATGGCGGCACGGATAAGCATCCGCAGCTCACTGGTAAGTATGAAGTTAAACAGCTTGAGATCGGGCATCGGATCCTAAGTAAATCCAATTGCACAGACAGTGTACTTACTCTGGTTTACTTTGACATTAAGAATTGGTGTGTGTTTGAGTTTAATACACCACAAAGAAGGTGGAACGGTCATTACGAAAAGAAAAAAGATCACCTGAAGATCGATTGGGGTTCCCCGGCAGATAAACCTTCCTTCAGTGGAGTTTTATCATCAATAGATGGATCCGGCAATATGACATTAGCTGGAATGCTTGGATCGGATTCGATTAAGATAACACTACACAAAATAAGCGGGCAATAATAGACGAACTGTCAAAAATCCGAAATGGGTATCAGATGGTTTCGCGTTATGAAAAGGCAGATGGTCATTTGCCCCAACCGAGGATATGGCAACGCAATTATTATGATCATATCATTCGTAATGACGTTGAATATAACCGAATTTCAAATTACATTATCAATAATCCTTTAAACTGGAAAGAGGATCGTTTTTATTGAGTTAGATCCGGTCGAAATAACGGTGCAGGTATCGTGCATTCTTCCTTAAACGTTCATTGGGTTTATGATACGGATGCCCGCGTGAGGGATAGAAAGGGCGGCCCGCCCGTGGCGAGGCCGGTGCGCAGCACGGAACCCCTGCATAGCCCGACCCCGGCCGTGGGTTGGCCCAATGCGCGGCAGGCTGGGGGCACGCCTAAAAAAAGAAAACCACTCGCCGTTATTTTGGATACAACCAAACTCATTTTAGATTCGTGCCGGTTGGTTGCCTGACTGATTTTGCAGTATCAATTCCGCCCTTCATTTAACTAAAAGATCTGCCTTTTATTGTATATTTGGTAGCGAAATTCTCTGCTTAACTGAAACGCGCGCAAAATTAAACTATGAGAAAAATAATACAATGGGCTTTTATTTTAGCCGGCACCTTACTTTTTGCCTGTTCCAAAAAGACAGATGTACGACCCGAAGAGCCGCCCCAAAAAACGGAACCGAATAATCCACCTGCCCAATTCGCCATTTCACTGTCAGCTGTAGCCGGAGACACGGCGCAAATAAAATGGACAAAAGCCGTTGACCCTGATGGTGACCTGGTTGGCTACACCATTTACCTGAACAATGAAGTCAAATATTCAAATTATAAAGATTCTGTACTGACATTTAAAAATCTGAAAGAACTAACCGAATACCAGGTTAAAATAGTGGCAGCAGACAAAAAAAAGAACGAAACGATAGCAACATTTACATTTAATACTCCTAAGTACTGGCTCCGGTTTTTAAAAAAACTTACGTACGGAAAAATTATCATCTGCGCAGGGATGGTAAAGGCCAATGACGGCGGCGGTTATGTGTTTTCCGGGTTATCACGAATTAACGGTGTTGAAGAATTCTTCGCCATGAAGATAGATTCGCTGGGCAACCCCGTATGGCAAAACTATTACGGGGAAGTACTGGAGGATTATTTTCACCGCAAGTTGGTAAGTTACAAAAACGGCTACGTTATGCTGGGCAACCATTATATTGTAAAATTTGACAATGACGGCAACCTGCTGTGGCAAAAGAAACCGGAAAGTTTTGGCGAAGTGTATGGTATAACCGTGAGTGATGACGGCGAAGTGTATGTAGCCGGTTGCTCACGGTGGATCTCCGGAGTAGGCGTTAAAGGTGTGTTAGCCCGGTTGGACAAAGACGGGAACGAGATTTGGAAATCGGAGCTCAATTCCACCGGGGCAGACTATTTATGTGACGTGGCAATTGGGGCCGACAAGCAACTCCGCGTGGTAGGCACTTACGGGCTTGCCCCCTATCCCAGCTACTGGCTGCTTAAATATAATGCTGAAACAGGGAGAATAATCTGGAGTAAAGTTTATGCCAGCGTTGGCATTCCCACACCCAACCGGTTGATTGAAACGAGTGAAGGGAATATTGTATTTACCGGGTGGCTGGGGTTAGTCAGAAGCATGTCTGGCGTGGTGCTTAAAATGGCGGACCCCAACGGGAACATACTATGGGACTTCTCAAGTCAGGATCTTTGGGGATGGCCCAGGGGCGTAGTGCAAGGGCATGATAACTCCTTAATTGTATATGGCTCCACCATTACAGGTGACTATTACCAGGACTTTGGCTTATTCCAGTTCGACAAGAAAGGAAACCTGCTTTGGCAAAAAAAATACTACGAGGATTTTTCTGCCATAATAAATGACGCGGTAATACCTACAGATGACGGCGGGTATATTATTGCAGCCACCCGGGCCGACAGAACCAGCTACTCCGGTACCGAAACGCAGATCTATATTTTGAAAACGGACGACAAGGGAAACTTTAACTAGGGCACTGTTTCATAAAGAGCAGTGCCTTAATTTGCAGATGATTTGTCAGCATTTTAGTTGGTTGTAATAGTTTATATGCCCCGGTATTGGCAGCAAAAAAAATGTACAAGAAAGCGATAGGTACTGAGACAACGAAAGATCCATCTTCCTATTGCTTTGTGAATTGAATAGCATTTGCCGTATGGTTTACATAAGGCGTCCCTTTTTGCCAATCTATTTTCAGCTTTGAGATATACCATGACTTGCCATTATCATTATTTCCCTGGTAGAAAAGGTAGGTTGCGCCATCGCTGTCTCTGAATATATCGGGATGGCCGGATTCAGATGTATTCCAGCTTCCGGGTTTTCCATTGGCTAAGAAAGGGTTGTTGGTAACTCTTTTCCAGTGCAGGCCGTCTTTACTGACTGCCAATCCTATTTGCTGAGGAGCATTATTGTAATTCCCGGCATAGAACATATAAAAGGTATCGTCCTGCACAATTACAGAAGGCGCTTCTATGCAATTCCCTTCCCACTTAAATTCCGGCTGAAGGATGGAGCAATCGCTTGCCTGTTTCCAACAGGCCCTGCTGAAATCGGTTGCCTCCGGCGCTGTGGCTACACCGAGCTTTTGAATTTTCCCCCCGGGGTCTCTTGTAGCGAAGTATAAATAATAAGTATGGTCATACAAGCAAACTTCAGCATCAATCGCTCTTCCATTTGTCCAATCGCCATTGGGATGAAATACCGGGTTAGAAGCATCTCTTTCGAAATGAATTCCATCGGCAGATATGGCATGGCAAATGGCATCTTTAGCCTCATTACCATAACTCTGGTAAAACAAATGAACTTTACCGTCTTTAATAATTGCAGACGGAGCGCAAATGCCTTTTTTCTCATACGCCCGGGCGGGCCTGATCTCCCCGATTTTTTCCCAGTCGATTAAATTACTGCTTTGCGCGATACCGATAGACCAACCTGTATTAGTATTTGTATTGTGGGGGTCTTTTTTTGAATAATACATCAGGTATTTTCCATTAAACTTTAATACATAAGGATCTTTAGAAAAAGGCACACCTGTGGCTGTAGTATCACCAAATAGCATTAACGGTGTTTGTGCCTGTAACGTATACATCAGCAGTAACAAAAAAGCCGTTGATAATATGTATTTACATTTAATCGCCACTGAAATCATCTAAAGTAATTTTTAATTTAAAAAAGCAGGGTTTATGGCCGTTCATCGTGCATTCGTTTCTATCATAACAGTCAGATTGTCGCATTCATTTATCAGCAGTTTCAATGCTGTTGCATTATATATGACCAATCGATAATTAATAAAATTGCAACCTTTTTAAGAAGTAACAATCTTGAAAAAATAGCAGCTATATTGAACCGCTTGTACCTGTGGTAAATGTATTTAAAAAAGCAATAAACACGGATCGCAGGCTTTCAATTGAGACAAATTGTATTAAAATTGATAAAAAAAGTAAAACTTCAATAGGGAATCAGACTAATGGGAAGTTAAAAACAGGTAGTTTGTAAAAGTTCCTGAAAGGGCTTTATGATTAAATGCCTTTACCCAGCTCCAGTATATATTTATCAATATACAACTGTTTTTCCTTTGATTTGTATTGCTCAATATACCGGGGATGTTCCAGCACAGTAGCTTTATCAAATAAACCGGCGGTAGCATTTAGCTTGTTGATAAACGTGGCGTTCTTCTTTCCTAAAATAAAAACTTCGGAGGTATCCAGCCCCAGGCTGATATGTTTTTTCAGCGAATCGATCATAAAAGGCCTGACCCGTTCAAACAATTTTGGATCGTCATAATAATTTGCATTGAGCCACTTGCCTTCATTGGCTTGCCTGATAATGGCGAGCGGAAAAGGTGAATTGATATAAAAGTTTTTATAGAAGCTTCGCGCACCGCCCCAGGCGGCGATCATGTCATACATAAATACAGAAGACACTTCATGGGTATAGGCCGATTGCATTTTGATGCCGCAAACGGCTTCCAGTCGCTTGGTATCCGTAAAAGGCACGCCGGTAACGCCCGCCCCATGGCGGCTGGGATTAATACCGATGATAAATTTCCGCTTCCGGTTATCATTGTAATATTTATGATAAAACTGCCCCATCACCTGCATGGTTTCGGGGTTATCCAGGTAGGGATTCAGTACCCGGAACCCGTCGGGCAGCTTTCCGGCATAATGCAGGTTCCGGTTGAAGTCGATTACTTTATCGGCAAATGTTGTCATGGGGTAAAGCTATAAAATAATTTGGAGGCAGGAATTTCCCGCAGATTTGCGCAGATAAAAATACAACGCAGATGATTGCAGATCGATCTTTTGCGGTTATCTGCAGGGCTACCCATTCAACCAACGCCGCAATACGGCGGCCATTATCCGGTTACAATTACTCATATACTCCATTCCTTCCTTAATGATTTGTTCAGACTGAACATACCGCTCCGGTTCCAGGTCTGCCGCGCCATGATTCAGCATTTGCTCCATAGATGCTTCCGTTACTTCCAAATGAAATTGCAAACCAATAACATTTTTACCATAACAAAACGCCTGGTTGGTATTGGCTTCAGACATCAGTAAATCCATACTATTACCAGGAATATCAAACCGGTCTCCATGCCAGTGAAAAACAACGGGATTATTTTTAAACAGCTCATAAAACCAAGGGAGCTGTTGGCACTCCGTTGCAGGCTGCACGGGGAACCAGCCGATCTCCTTATGCGCTGCCCTACCCACTTTTGCATCCCGGCAGGCCGCTATTAACTGGGCGCCCAGGCAGATGCCCAACATTTTTTTTCCGGATAAAATACAGGCTTTGATAAATGCCTTTTCCTCTGCCAGCCAGGGATATTGCTGCTCATCATACACCCCCATTGGTCCGCCCATAATTATGAGGGCATCAAAACCATCAATTGCCGGCAATTGATATCCGTGCTCATAAAACCGGGTGGCATAAAGTTGGTGCTGTTGCTCCTTCAGCCAGGTTTCCATATATCCCAGACCTTCAAAAGATACATGCTGCAAATAATGAATCCTCATAAGGTCTGTATTTTAAACAGCATCAGACGCGCAATATTCGCCGCCCTTGTTTTTGCTTCCGCGGCTTTGGGACCGTCAAAAAGCGCATCAACGGTCTCGTTAAACAAGCGCAGCCATTCCGAGAACTCCTTCTCCGTCATTGTCGTCATCCGGCTTAGTTCTATATGTCGCACCATCGGGTTTCCGGAATAGGATTGTTCCCCCAATAAAATGCTGGACCAGAAGGAATACATTTTTGGCAGATGATGCTCCCAGTCTACCCGGGCAATATCATTAAAAATGGGCCCTATAACAGCATTCAGTCGCACCCGGTCATAGAAACTATTGACCAATCGCTCCACATCCTCCCTGTTTGCAATATCTCTTCGTTTCATATTATTATTGTAATGCGTTACAAAGATAGAACAGCAAATTTTGGGGCTCACAGATTTCTCAGATTTACGCAGAAGCTATTTTATTTTTCTGCCGGGCTTCTAATTTTTTCTGTGAAAATCCGTGGAATCTGTGAGAAAAATCCGGGGACTTCACGCGCTCCGCAAAACAGCCTCAGACAATTTAAAAAGCATTCGGAAGCTCAATGGCAGGAATCAGCCACAGAAGCTCAGCAACACAGAAATATATGACAGGTCATCCGCATCCCTTGTCTATTTCTTTGGTCTTATAGCTGCAAGAAATAAACAACCGGCAACAGCCGATAAAACAGATGCTATGAGTATCGCCATCTTTGCCTGCGCAATAAGTTGCAGCGCATCGAATGATAATAAACTGATAAAGATAGACATCGTAAAACCAATACCAGCCAGCATTCCCAGGCCCGCAATATGCCGCCAACCGGCACCATGCGGCAGTTTACCCAACTTTAAACGAACCGCCAGTTTGGCGGACAACAGGATGCCTGCGGGCTTCCCGATCATCAAACCGATAATAATTCCGACGCTGACCGGCGTGGCAATTCCGTTGATCATAGCCGGTTCAAACCGGATATTGGTATTGGCAAGGGCAAACAGGGGAACAATGATTAAATTGACCGGCCGCGTGAGGGCATGCTCCAACTTTTCCAGCGGCACACCCTTCCGGCCTTTTCTTACGGGAATCATCATTGCTACCAGTACACCTGCAATAGTAGCATGTATGCCGGAATGGTGCACAAGGTACCAGATCGCTATTCCCGGCAGTATATAACACCAGAGATTTTCAATTTTTAGTTTATTAAACACAAACAATAACAGCAACAACAATGCAGCCATTAACAGGTATGCCCAATGCAGGCCGGAAGAATAGAACAGCGCAATCACCAGGATGGCGATCAGGTCATCCACAATCGCCAATGCGGCTAAGAATACTTTCAGGCTTGCGGGCACTCTTTTGCCCAGAACGGACAAAGCTGCCAGGGCAAAGGCAATATCCGTCGCCATCGGGATGCCCCAGCCGGAAGCGTCAGGTCCGTTCCGGTTAATACACCAGAAGATCACCGCAGGCAATAAGGCCCCGCCAAATGCCGCCACAACCGGTAACGCGGCCTTTTGAAAGGAGGATAATTCCCCTTCCAGGACCTCCCTTTTGATCTCCAGCCCTACCAGTAAAAAAAACACCGCCATCAGTCCGTCGTTGATCCAATGCAGTACAGAAAACTTTAACGCGATGGTGTCATTTTCCCAACCTATGGTCGTACTAAGAAAGTTTTCAAATCCCGCTCCCGCGGACGAATTGGCTATTATTAAAGAAAGCACTACGCAGCCGAGCAGTATAATACCGCCAACAGCACTGGAGCTGAAAAAATCTTTGAACAATTTTAAATTAAATCTCCGGATCATACCTGCACGCTTTGTTCCTGTTGTATCCTGTTATCTGGATCGTATTTTTTCTTCACCTGTTGTAATCGTTCGTAATTAGCGCCATAATACAAATGCGCCCAGTTCTTAAAGTTACTATCCGGGTAATTCCGGTATTGGGCACTGATCTTATTTTGGGCAAAGATATCCTGTACGGCCTGAAACCGCTGCAGCAGCCGGTTTCCCTGCGTTTCGGTTTCCCAATAGGTCTGCAATTCAGAAAAATAACCATAGGCCCGGTGCGGAAAGGCAGAATCTTTTTCCGCTTCGGCATTTTGTATATTTCCCCCCAGCGTATTGATCTGGTAGATCATGCCCGGTGTGCTCCGGGTGAGCTCCAGCACCTTATCAATATACCCGCTTATATCACCGAAACTTTTATACAAACCTGCGGAAGCATTTTTAAAAAATATGGGCTGGTCTTCCGCGTAAAAAACTTTTAAAGCCTGTGCCAGCGGAACCCGTTTGCCTGCGGTTTGCTTATCGGTAAGCCGGGTAAACTGTTGTATCACTTTTGCTACTTCAGCCGTATGCGCCGCTGCGTTGGTGAGCAGTATATAGGCGGTTCTGGCACTGAGCACCAATGCTGAAAAGCAGGCCGGCGGCAGGTTCTGTGTGATCAGGAACCATTGCTCCACAATCGTTCTCATGCGCACCGGATCGGTTTTAAAGGCCCGGAAGCGAAAGCTCTGCATTGTTGCCGGAGCCGGATAAGTCCGGAATTTCATTTCAGTGATCACACCAAAATTACCATTACCCCCGCCCCTGCAGGCCCATAGCAATTCAGGGTCGGCGGCTGAGTTAACAATAGCGCCCTTGCCATCCACCATTGTTACTTCCAAAAGACTATCGCAGGTCAATCCATATTTTCTCGACAATAATCCATAGCCCCCGCCAAGGGTGAGTCCGCCGATGCCCACACTGCCGCAGGAGCCGCCCGGCAGGTAGCGTTTTTTAGATAAGATCGTATTGTATAATTCAGCCAATGTACAACCGGGCTGCACGGTCAGCTGCCCGTCAGCTCCCCAGCTCGTTGCTTTCATTTCCGAAAGATTGATAACCATCCCGCCATTATTACAGGAGAACCCTTCCATACAATGACCGCCACTCTTAATGGTCACGGGCAAATTATTTTTGGTGGCATATTGGATCGCTTCCGCAACACCTGCAGTATTTTTTGCCAGGGCGATCACCTGTGGATATTTATTGATGCGTTTGTTAAATCCTTTTCTTAGAACCTCATATTCCGCTGCGCCTTTTTTATAGAAAAATACATTTGGATGTTCGGGAACACTATTATTTGCCAGCAGGGCCAATGGTTTGGTAAGGAGCGCGGCATTGGCGAGCACGGTTAGTTTTAAAAATTCTTTCCGGGGGTATTGTTGATTCATAGGTGTACAAGATAACGAATTTCGGGCTTAACCGCAAAGACACGAATTTGGCTTAACCGCAAAGCCGCGAGGGCGCAAGGACGCTTCATAAATCTAAAAACGGAATTACATTAACAGTCACGTCGGGAGCGATTAAAAAGTATTTTTGGGCTGGTAAATCGTGCAGATGACGTTGGCCCGCAGAATGCGCGTAAAATCAGAAAAAAAATCCGCGTCTTAGCGCCTTTGCGGTTAAAAATATCACACACGCATCTCTTATCTTTGTATACTTATGTTCGACTTCCGGTTACAGGTTTTTCACACAGTTGCCAGGCGGCTCAATTTTACAAGGGCGGCCGAAGAGTTGTTTATTTCGCAACCGGCGGTAACCAAACACATCCAGGAAACAGAGCACCATTTTAAGACCAAGCTGTTTGAAAGAACCGGCAGCAAAATTACGCTTACCCCTTCCGGCGCTTTATTATTGCAATATACTGAAGAGCTCTTTGCCTTATACCGGAAGATGGAACTGGAACTGGGCAGCATCGCTGAGCAGTATAAAGGAACGCTCCGGATCGGCGCCAGCACTACTATTGCAGAATATCTTCTGCCCCCGGCCCTGGCGGGATTCAAAAAGAATTTTAAAGAAATATCTATAAATCTCACCAGTGGCAACACCGAACATATTGAACAGTTATTGCAAAAAAACGAGATCGACTTCGGAATGATCGAAGGCCAGCCTAAAAACAATCTTTATAAAAATATTCCTTTTACAAAAGATGAACTGGTGCTGGTAGCTTCCGCTAAAAATCCGCTGACCAAAAAACAACGCATCTCCCTTAAAGAATTACAAACCCTGCCCTTTGTTTTAAGAGAGCCGGGCTCAGGCACATTGGAGATCATCAGTAAAGCGCTCAAAGCAAAGGGCATCCGCCTGGCGCAGCTCAATCGTGAAATACAATTAGAAAGTTCGGAAAGCATTAAATCCTATATCAGCCATTCCAATGCCGTTTCTTTTTTGTCGATCCACACGGTATTAAAGGAGCTACATTCCGGGGCGCTGGCAATTATTGATGTACAGGGACTGGACATTGAGCGCGACTTTCTTTTTATTCAGCTGCATAGCGGCACGGCGGCGATCCCGGGGTTCTTTATGAAATTTATACAGCAATACAAGTTCAGGTAGTCTTTCCAATAAAATCGACGATCTGCTGCTCATTAATTTCCCGCATACATTTAAAATGCCCTTTCGGACAGGCGGCCAACCCGTATTTGGAACAGGGGCGGCAACTAATGGAAACACCGGCCACTAAGGATTGATCAATTTTATAAGGCTGTACGCCGAGTAACTCAGGAATGGTGCTGCCCCAAATGGAAGCGATCGGCACATTAAAAGCTTCTGCAATATGCGTCAGGCCCGTATCAAAACCAATAATGGCCGCTGCTTTGGAAACCAGGAATACCGATTCATCCAGCGAAGTTATTCCGCAGGCATTATACACCCGGGCGCCGGCCTGTTCCGCCACAAAGGCTCCGTTATCTTTTACATCCTTACCCCCCAGCAATACAACAGGCCTGTTCAATTGTTTACAAATAGAAACAATTTTTTCATTGGGCATCCGCTTGGTAAAATGCGCAGCGCCGATGATGAAACCAATATAACCCTCCTGGTGCGTTGCCGGCAGCAAGTCGCTTAGTGAATAATTGTGTTTTAAAAAATAGTCAATAGGTTTATTATCGTTTTTTATTCCGAGTGGCGCCACAGCTTTGAGGTAGCGATCCACGAGATGCACCGGCGGCAGCAACTGCTTTCGCAATTTTAAACTCAGCCATTTTTTTACCGTTTGCTTGTCATAGGTATAGGATCGGATCCCCGTTCTGAACTTGATGATTGCGGTACGCAGGTTGCTGTGCAGGTCTACCAAACAATCATACCCTTCGCTTTTGATTTCTTTTATAGTAGCATCCAGCGAGTCCTGCAACAACAGCAGTTTATCTACATAAGGGTTGCCTTCATAAATATACCGGAAGGCGGGTTTGGTTAAAAAATGGATCTCCACGCCCGGCAACTGTTGTTTCAGGCAGCGCACTACGGGTGTGGTATAAATGATATCGCCCATAGAACTGAAACGGATGACCAGTATTTTTTTGAGTGATTGCATCTATTGCGCGCTGCGGATTTTGTCAATAATAATAGTGCTCGACAGCCCCGGCACCAGCGGCATCAGTTCTACCCTGCCACCGTTTGCCAGTACTTCTTTGGCTCCGGCGATCTGTTCTACGGTATAGTCGGCCGACTTTACCAGTACGTCGGGCATCAGGGATTTGATTAGCTCCAGGGGCGTGTCATCATCGAAAAGGATGATTGCATCTACAAAGAACAAAGCCGCCAGCAAATATGCACGGTCCTGCTCGCTGATGATGGGGCGCTGCGGGCCCTTTATTTTTCTGACAGACAGATCGGTATTCAAACCAATGATCAGGCGATCGCCACAGGAAGCAGACTGGGCAAGTGCACGCACATGCCCGGCATGGAGTATATCAAACACTCCATTGGTAAACACTACTTTTTCCCCGGCAGCACGCCATTTTTCCCGCTGCGTCAACGCTTCCGATTCGGAAATTATTTTAGCGCTGATCTGCTTTTCTTTTGCTGATGACACATCCATTATTTTCTATATCGCTTGTAACTTTATAATAAAAACAGAAGTTGTTCCCTTCTTGAAATACTATTCTATTTTCCCGCAGATCTGCGCAGATTTTTAGCGCTGATTTTCGCTGAAAAAAAAACCTTGAATGAACCGTTTCCGAGCTATTTCCTGCTAGTGCTATGTCAAATACATTTTATTAGGCCACAAAGACACAAGGCCACTAAGTCATTATTCTTTGCGTCTTCGTGTCTTAGTGGCAATAGACATTATTGACCTGACTTAACACTAGCATTGGGTTTATATTGAGCGGCAGCCAACAGGATCTCATCAAAGGTAACCGCCACACTGCCTACTTTGCTCACTGCTACAGCAGCCGCATAGTTGGCCAGCTCACAGGCCATTTGAATATCCAGCCCTGCTGCCAGGAAATAACCCAGCGATGCAAATACCGTATCCCCCGCGCCGGTTACATCAAAAACCTCGTTCGCTTTTACCGGGAAATTATGATAGGCTGTTTTTGAAATAAGATCTAACCCTTCCTCTGATTTTGTAACCACCAAATAATCACATTTGACTTTTGAAAGCAACTTCCGCGCCGTTTTCATCAGCTCCTGATCGTTCGGAATCCCTTCCACTACGGCCGCTTCCGCCAGTTCTCTTTTATTAGGCTTAATTATATAAGCTCCGGAATATTTTTGGTAATGCAGCCCCTTGGGATCCACTAATACCCGCTTCTTTTTTTTAACGCAAAGGCGGATCAGTTTTTGGGTGAACGAAGGTGATAAAAGACCTTTATTGTAATCAGACAACAGCACAATATCCGCTACAGCCAGTTCCTTCTCCAGCCCCGCCAGCAGCCGCTGTTCCAGCGCGGAGTCCATATTCACTGAAAGTTCTTTATCTACCCGCAGCAATTGGTGGTTGCCCGCCATCATCCGCGATTTCATCGTTGTGGGCCGGGAAGGGTCCACTAATACATTTAAAGTATTCACCTGTTCGTTATTGAGCTGCCGCACCAGCTCCTGCCCTGCTGCATCATCGCCGATCAATCCGCCCACCGTAATGGTAGCGCCCAGGGCATACAGGTTCTGCACCACATTTCCGGCACCTCCGGGCGTAACCGTTTCGCTGGCGGCGCTCAACACCGGAACGGGCGCCTCCGGTGACAACCGCTTTGCCGATCCCCAGATATAATGGTCTACCATTAAATCTCCCGCCACCAGGATGGAAGGTCTTTTTTTTGATCTGCGCACCCCGTTCAATACTTCTTTTAGCCCCATACCGATTTGTAATTTAGGCAAAGTAAAGATTAATCGCTAACTTTTCACCCGGAAAAAGCCGTAAGATTGATCAGCGATCAATGACCCTTTGCCCGAAATGTTTATTTAACAACCCGTACTTAATGAAGAAAAGTTTTCTGGCTGTAGTCTTATTTGCAGTTATACTGGTTTCGTGCAGTAAAAAAGATAATGGCAATGTAACGCCACCGCCGCCGCCCGCCACCGGCACTTACCAGCAGCTGCTGGCTGATTCTTTATTCCTTTACGCCAAACAGATCTATTACTGGAATATTTCATTGCCCGATTCGGCAACCTTTAACCAAAGGAGTTACGTACAAAACGATACGTTGACAGGATTGCAGAATGAATTATTTGCGCTTACCCGGTATGCCAAAAATCCCGATAACAGCAATAAATCTTATGAACAAGCAATAAAGTACGATAGATATGGAAATCCACAAGATGATAATACTGAATGTAAATACTCGTATGTTGAAAAAACAAGCGACTTATACAGCGGCGGCGTAGTTTCGGCTCAGCCCGGCACATTAAAAATGACGCTGGATGGCAAGGAAAATCAACTTGGGTTTATTGTCGGCTTCATACCAGTTGACAGCCTATCGGGCGCACAAAAAATAGCTTATACAAATAAAGATAGTTCTGTTGCGCTTGTAAGAGCGGTCACCAAAGGATCCCCAGCTTATAATGCGGGTCTGAGAAGAGGACAAATTATATCAAAATTTAATGGGAACAAATGGAGCTACACTAATAATCAATCTCAGATATCGAACGCTTTGGCCGCTAACTCGATCACTCTGACCCTTTACAAGCCCAGTAGAGATTCGTCCTGGGATCTTAACTTTTCCAAAGCTTTATATACTTTTGATCCGGTTTATAAAGATACTGTTCTAACGATCAACGGAAAAACGATCGGTTATATCGCTTTTAAATCTTTTACAGATCTTAATTCGAATGCAAAAGCCAGCCTTGATAACAGCTTTGGTAAATTCGGAAACGTGACAGATATTGTGGTAGACCTGCGGTATAATGGAGGCGGGTATGTTGAAACTGCAAAATATTTCGCCAATTTGCTCCTGCCTGCATCAGCAAGCGGTAAAACATTATTTGGTGAATACTATAATCTGACCATGCAGAACGGGCAGGCTACGCTTTTAAAAAATCAGCAAGTTTATAATGCAGACAACACCCCTAAAGGCACTAACTATTTTTCCTATGATTATTCAATCGGCAAGAATACAACCCTGGCCGTGAAACAAGGATCATTTAACAGTTCAAACTCCATTAAAAATATCTATTTTATTGTAAGCTCTGCCACAGCTTCTGCCAGCGAATTATTAATTAACTGCCTGCGGCCTTATTTCACCAATACTTACCTGATAGGTGCAGCGTTTAGTGATTACGGGAAAACCACTTATGGAAAACCAGTCGGTTTTTTTGAGATCAGGTTGGGGAAGTACAGTGTATTTATGTCGAATTTTGAAACCAAGAATGCGAACCAAATTTCCGGCACACAATTAGGCAGTTATTATACGGGAATACCTACAGATCTGCAGGCATTTGATGATATATCCCGTGATTTCGGAGACCCGAATGAAAAATGTTTCCTATACACGATTCGTAAAATAACCGGAAACAATAGTTACCTCCCGGCGATTTCGCTGTCAAGAGATGCTGCCGGATTTTCTACGGGAACCGCATCCGTTCCCATTCCTGTGGGTCGCGGCATTGGCGCTGTTACTCAAATTCATGACATGATAAAAAGAACCCGGTAATTTTAATTTTTGGAACTATCTTTTGGCACCAAGGGAATTGCTTTTTCAACTGATGGTAATTGCCGGTCTATACGCGGATCCTTGGTATTCCGGTCTTTCAGCACATCTTTAGCAGCCGGCTTTTGACGTTTCTTTTTGTGAAAGATACATTTATGTTTTTTCGTAGCGTTGTCTTTTTGCTGTAGTTGCTGCGGGTTGGCGATCACTTTGCGGTTGTCAATATAATCAGGACTGTTTCTGCGCTGCTCCGCCTGCTTTTTTATTACCTCCTGGCCGGATTGCGCAAAGCCACTTATGGAAAGTGCACTGAATAAAACGAATATAAAAAATGCTTTCATTACCACTGTTTTTATAAGGATGCCCCCGGCCAGCCTTTTACCGTTTCAATTTTGTTAAATCTGCCGCTATTGCCAGCCAGGCCATCATACCCATGCCAATTTCAATGGCATTTTCATCAATATTAAAGGTGGGCGTATGCACGCCGGACGTAAGGCCTTTGGCCTCGTTCATTACCCCCAGGCGGTAAAAGCAACCGGGGATCTTTTGCGTATAATACCCAAAATCTTCAGCGCCCATGCGAACTTCGGTTTCTTCCACACGCCCGTCGCCCCAATAGGCTTTTGCAAGAGCAGTGGCCTCATCCGTCAGGGTTTCATTATTGTAAACGCTGGGATAGCCTACGTCAATGTGCAGGTCCAGCTCCCCGCCCATACCCTTCACCAGGTTTTCGGAAATATTTCGCATGATCTCATGCGCTTCAAAACGCCAGTGCTCATTTAAAGCGCGGAACGTGCCTTTCAGTTTTACTTCTTCAGGGATCACATTCGTGGTGGTGCCGCCGTTAAAAGCGGTTATAGATAACACCGTGGGGTTTTGCGGATGATTTCTGCGACTGATCACCTGCTGCAACGCCACCACAAGATGCGATGCGATCAGGATCGGATCAATACACAGGTTGGGCGCCGCGGCGTGACCGCCTTTACCTTTAATGGTAAAATACAATTCATCGGCACTGGCCATTACTTTTCCGCCTCTGAAACTGAGGCGACCTACTTCCAGCCCCGGGTGCACATGCAGCCCGAAAATGGCCGCGGGGGCCGGGTTTTCCAATACGCCTTCCCCGATGAGCAAACTTGCTCCACCAGGATTTTTTTCCTCGCCCGGCTGAAAGATCAGCTTAATAGTGCCCTCCCACTCCTCTTTAGTAGCCGCCAGTATTTTAGCGGCGCCTAATAAACAGGCGGAGTGCACATCGTGCCCGCAGGCATGCATCACATTATTATTGACAGATCTATATGCAACGGTATTTAATTCCTCGATCGGCAGGGCATCAATATCGGCGCGCAGCGCCAGTGTCCGTGATTCCGGGTTCCGGCCCTTCAACAATCCGATAACACCGGTTTTGGCTTTGATCTCAAAAGGAATATGTAACCGGCTCAATTGCTCCTGTATATAGGCGGATGTTTCAAACTCCTGGTAGCTCAGCTCCGGATGCTGGTGCAGGTGCTGCCTTACTTTGATAAACTCCGGTGCGAACTGTTTTGCCAGTGTTTGTATTTTTTCAATCATCCAGCAAAAATAACTGATCTGTGGTTAATATTTCACGCAAGGACGCAAAGGAGCAAGGGCGCAGCAAATGATTCATTGAAAGGTTAAAAGGCTCACAGATTGCACGGATTTCACAGACTTCTTCGCGGTTAGGTTTCACGCAGCGGCGCAGAGGAGGAAAGACGCGGCGAAAGATTCTTAGACAGGTCCGCAGATTCTTATGGAAGCGTTTTAAAAATCTGTGTGAATCTGTGAGAATAAAAAAAAGGCTCACTTTCGTGAACCTTTCCGTCTGATTTTTGATCAGTGCCCCAGGCGGGACTTGAACCCGCACGGACATTGCTGCCCACAGGATTTTAAGTCCTGCGTGTCTACCAATTCCACCACCAGGGCGATAATTTTAAGAACTTGATTCCATCACGATCATTGTCGCTCCGGAAGATTTTAAGTCCTGCGTGGCTACCTCCCGATACATCGGGACCACCACCAGGGCGAAAAAAAAAGTTATTAGTTAAAGGTTATCGGTTATCAGTATCAAAACCAATAACCATAAACATATAACGAATAACTTTCAAAGTGAGCGGAAGACCGGGCTCGAACCGGCCACCCCGACCTTGGCAAGGTCGTGCTCTACCAAATGAGCTACTTCCGCATTTTTAAGAACTGTTCCCGTAGGGTTGCTAAGGGGTTGCAAATATAAGGGTTTTATTTTTCCGACAAAAAAAATCGGAGAAATTTTTATTTATATTTTGGAGTATATAAAGTACTTTCCTGAATAGTAACAGTCGGCTTCTCAAACCGCTTGGTATAAAGACGATAGCAACCACCCCAGGTAAACAGGATCAAACAGGAAATCACTATATAAAACAAATAACGGGAGCTGGAAACCCAGCTGAATTTGAAATCCTTATTCTCGGTTTGCTTTAATTCTTCCTGGTATTCCTGTTCTTTGATATGCTCAACGTCAAAATTATGTTCCATTCTTACAGTTTTGTGC
>JAGIAQ010000084.1 GCA_017744795.1 Niabella sp.
GCATTGAGCAGGTTGGCAAACAATGCCGCCGAATAGTCGCTTCCTTCGCGGCCTAACGTGGTGCTTTCGTTTTCATCCGTAGCGCCGATAAATCCCTGGGTTACGATCCACTTTTTATTTTTGATCAGTGGCAATACCTGGCCGTCAATATTTTTTTGGGTGAACGTGAGATCAATATTGGCATCCCTGAAATTATCATCCGTCCGGAAAATATCACGCACATCGATCCATTCGTTGGGAATGCCGCGTTCATTTAAATAGAAGCTTACAATGCAGGTGGAAAGCAATTCGCCCACGCTCACGATCTGGTCGTAATAATAATCATATTCTCTAACGGGCCGGTCGTGCAACAGCCATTCCACTTCGGTGAAAAAATCTTTCAGGCGGGCCTCACAGGCAAGGTAATGGGTAACCAAAAGATATTTTGCAATGGTTATGTGCTGCTTTTTTATTTCTTCAAACAGCTGCAGCGCAACTTCCTGCTTGTTTTCAAAAAATGCCTGCGCCACTTTTTCGAGGGCGTTGGTGGTTTTGCCCATGGCTGAAATGACAATCATCCCTTCGGGTTCGTTGCATCTTTCCAAAATATCCGCAACATTAGCTACGCGTTCTGCACTGTTCACTGATGCCCCCCCGAATTTATAAACCTTCATGCTATATAAAATTTGGCAGCGAAGATCGCTGTTTTTGGTTTAACCGCAAGGGCGCGGGGCCGTCGAGATTTTATCGAAGTGGGAGTCGCCGTAGCATTCTTTATTCTTAGCGCCATAGCGTCTTAGCGGTTAGACTATAGTAAACAATTCTTCCTCCAATTCCCAACTTCTTTGTAGTTTTAGCGCATGGCTATTCCGATCATTACAGTAAACAACCTGGTAAAGGATTATGATAACTTCCGGGCAGTAAAAGGTATTTCTTTTGAGGTGCATGAGGGGGAGATCTTTGGGTTATTGGGTCCTAACGGGGCGGGCAAATCCACTACTTTAGAGATCATTGAAACCCTGCGTAAGAAAACTTCCGGAACGATTACGGTGGCGGGGCTGAACCTTGATGAAAGTCCGGATGCCATCAAAAACATCATTGGTGTGCAATTACAGGCAAGCGGCTATTACCCGGGGCTGAATCTTTTGCAGCTGGTAGAGCTGTTTGCGGGTTTGTACAACCAGGAAGTGCATGCAATAGAGTTGTTAAAAACCGTGAACCTGGAGGAAAAAGCCAAGGCAAAATTCAAAGATCTCAGCGGAGGTCAGAAACAACGTTTTTCTGTGGCCACTACGCTTATTAATAAACCCAAAGTCGTTTTCCTGGATGAGCCTACGACGGGGCTGGATCCCCAGGCACGCCGGAATTTGTGGGAACTGATCAAAAAAATAAATGCGGAGGGAACCACGGTGATCATTACGACCCATTATATGGACGAGGCGGAATACCTATGTAACCGGATCGCCATTGTAGATTCGGGGGAGATCGTTGCGCTGGATACGCCGGATAACCTGATCGATCATTTGGTTGCATCGGGGTTTGAACGCCCGAAGCAGGTAAAAAATGCGAACCTGGAAGATGTGTTTATCCAGCTGACGGGGAAGCACCTGCGGGAAGATTAAGGGATGACCACAGATGCACAGAATTTTTCAGTGCTTCTGTGATTCTGTGGCTTTTTACACCGGGACCTGTAAAGCAAACCTGATCATTGCCATTTCAAATACTTTTTAAAAAAGGGCAGCAGGTCGGTGTAAACGCGCCCATCCGTCCCTGAAAGCCGGTCGGAGTGGCCACCCAGATAGGCTTCCGCAAAATGCTTTACACCCAATTTTTCGAGTTTTTTACTGAATTCCAGACAGGTGCCCGGCACATGTTTGGCCAGGTCATTTCTTCCCCAGTCTATTTTTAATCCGTTTAATGTTTTTAGTGCCGCAGCGTAATGATCCAGCATCTGGGTGGGTAAGTGCTCGTTCCATTTCTTAATAACGCCGGAATCTATTTTTGCAATGCCGTCTGTATACGTAACGGGCATGTCTGTATAAAAAGGCGGGTTTTTTAAATCAGGAGAAAAGCTGCGCCCCAGGTCAACCAGGACCAGTGCCCTTCCATCCCAATTAAGTTCCTTCATATTCCGGGCTTTTTGTATCGCCTTAAAATCGGGGAGTTTTGTATTGGTACTGTCGGACCAGTTTAATACAGCAGGTGTCATTGCATAAACGGCGCCGAATACCTGGGGATAAAGCATGGCCACTTTTAAAGCTCCATGCCCGCCCATGGAAATACCTGATAAGCCGCGGCTATTACGGTTGGGAATGGTACGGTAATGCCGGTCAACATAGGATACCACATCCTTTGCGATAAAATCAGTCCAGTTACCGGTTAATGCCGAGTTGGCATACCAGCTGCCTTTATAAATGGTATTGGCATCCGGCAAAACCAATAGGACCGGAGGGATCTCTTTACTGCCGATAGCCGCATCTAAAAGTTGGTCAAAATGAATGTCCAGCATTGTACTGCTGTCCGTCCACACCATTCCGTGTAAAAAATAAATGACCGGATACCGGGCGGCTGATTGTTTATATCCGGGAGGCAGATAGATGGTCAAATGACGGTTAGCATCTTCCCCAGCCGGGTTGCCGGCAATAGAGGAAGCCTTAAATTGCACACGTACTACTGTTCCTTTTTGGGGTGTTGTTTTTAGCTGCGCGTTGGAATAACTGCAATGGAGTGCCGCTAACAGCACTATAAAAAGCCGGGGAGTAAATAAAGCCATTCTTAAGAGTTGATTCTATACCTTTGGACAAATATCTTCGTATTTCGAAACTATTGAATCGATATGAGTCTGCAAAACAAATTAAAAGATTTTATGAGCAACAAAATTGAAGCCCAGAAAGAGGCGGGAAGAAAGTTTTTGGAAGAAAATAAGGCGAAAGAAGGCATACAAACACTGCCGGAAGGCATCCAGTATGAAGTGCTCAAAGAAGGCAGCGGCAAGCAACCGTTGGTGAGCAATTCTGTAACGGCCCATTACCGTGGAGCGTTGCTGGACGGAACAGAATTTGACAGTTCCTTTAAGCGCAACCAGCCTTTTACAGCCCCATTGAAGGCCCTGATCAAAGGCTGGCAGATCGCGATCCCGCTGATGAAGGAAGGCAGCCACTGGCGGCTGTGGATCCCGTCGGACCTGGCTTATGGCGACAGGGGCGCGGGCAGCGATATACCGGGCGGTGCAACGCTGTTGTTTGAAGTGGAGTTGCTGCAGGTGCACTAATAGTTGAAAGGTTTATAAGTTTAAAAGTTGATAAGGCTGTGGTCGAGAATCAATATCCTATTGGTAAACTGGAAGAGCGGGTATTTACCGATGCTGTAAAACAGGAATGCCTGGGCGCGATCCGGTATTTGCCCAATATACTGGAAGCTGCCATTGCCAGTCTCGACGAGGCGCAATTGCAAACGCCTTACCGGGAAGGGGGCTGGACGGTGCATCAGCTGGTGCATCATATTGCCGACAGTCATTTAAATGCCTATACCCGGTTTAAACTGGGCCTCACGGAAGAGAACCCGGTTATCCGGCCGTATGATGAAGTAGCCTGGGCGGAGTTAAATGATGTCCGCAACCTGCCGGTTAATATTTCAGTAACCTTACTGTATGCCTTACATGCAAGATGGTATGAGGCATTGAAAGATCTGTCTGATGAGCAATGGGGCCGGACCCTGGTGCATCCGGCAACCGGAGTGGCCCGTCCGCTTTCGTATTATTTACAGTTATACGCCTGGCACGGGAAACATCATGTGGCCCAAATTAATTATTTAAGAGAAAAAAGAAAATGGCAGAGCTGAACTGGAAGACATTGTCTTCAGAATATTTATTTAAGGACCTATGGTTCACGGTGCGCAAAGACCGTTGCGAAACGCCACAGGGAAAGATCGTTGATCCTTATTATGTGTATGAGTTTCCCACCTGGGTAACGGCTTTTGCGGTTACGGAGGATAACAAAGTATTGCTTGAAATGCAGTACCGGCACGGGATAGGGGCCACGGACTATGAAATCCCCGGGGGGTGTGTGGATGATACGGACGCCAACCTGGAAGCGGCAATTAAAAGGGAGCTGAAAGAAGAAACAGGGTATGAGTTCTCCAACTATGAATACCTGGGTAAAACCTGTGCTAATCCTTCTACCAATAATAACTGGATGCACATGTTTCTGGCTACCGGGGGTAAAAAAACGGGGGAGCAGGAGCTGGACCCCAATGAAGAGATCCATATTGAATTGGTGTCGATGGAGCAGTTTAAAGAAATGTTCCGGAACAACCAGTTTATACAGTCGATGCACGTAACCTGCATGCTGTACGCGTTGCAGCGGTTGGGCGAGTTGAAAGTGTGATTTTTTGTCTTTTTACCATAGCGCTCAGTAAAAAGGCTGCCTTAGTTTATTGAGGCAGCCTTTTTTATAGCTAAGAATTTGCTTATTTACTGATGAAGCGTAACTGAATTTACATTGGTAATAGTGCCACTGGTAACAGCTATATTATTTATAGTGGAATCCATGTATTTAGTGCTGTCTGTAGCATTGAAAGAAAGGCTGTACGTTCCGGGCGCAAGGTTGATGAATTTATAGTATCCCTCACCATAGGTGGAACCTGCTTTTTCGGGTAAAGTACTTCCGATAGTATCTGCGCCGTTCAGCAGGTAAACGGTAGTGCCTGCTACGGAAGGTAAAACGACGCCCCTGATAGCGCCAAAGGTGGCTGCTTCGGTATTGGCTCTGATAACGGGTTTCAACAGGTAATTTCCGCTGTTACCGGCTTTTACGATTGACCGGGCCACGTCAAAATCCAGCCATATTTTATAAATGCCGTTGGGCTCCAGGGTTTGATGAAAATTGATCTTGAGCCCGCTTTCCTGTGCAGACGGGGTTTTTAGGTCATAAGTTTTGCCTCCGACAACAATATTATTACCATCTCCCAAAACCAGTCGTATCTGTGAAATGGAGCCGGCAGGTAAGGAAAACGGGTCTCCCATAAACATAGAACCCCCGTTTTTCAAGGTAAGCAGGTTTACCGTACCGCTCAACTGGGGCGCCAGCGGATAGCTAACCAGGCTGTCGCCATTTTTGCCGTTCATAATGATATTTATTTCTTTGATGTTGATATTCACCGCATCATAAGGTGCAGGGGCATCCGTAAGAACAAACTGAAGTTTGGAGCCTCCATTGGGGTTGGCGTTTGAACTGCTGCTATCGTTTTTTGAACAGGAAGTAAATAATAGGGCTGTAACGGCCGCCAGAATAATAAAAGTTTGCTTCATAGTAAAAAATTTGAGGTTTAGTTGAATGTTTATTTAAAGGACACATGCTTCTTCCGGCAAATGTAAAAGCAGTATATGAAGGAACTATGAAGGGGCAGCTATAAAAAAAGGCCGCCTGATTCGTCAGACAGCCTTAAAAAAAGGGGAACGCTCGTTACGCTTCCATATAAGCTTCGGTAGGCTCGCAGGTACAGATCAGGTTGCGGTCGCCCAGGGTGTTGTTCACCCGTGCCACAGAAGGCCAGAATTTATTGTGCCCCACATAAGGTAGCGGGAACGCGGCTTCTTCCCTTGTATAACCGTGTTCCCAACTGCTGGTGATAACCGATTGCTGGGTATGCGGAGCATTTTTTAACGGATTGTCTTTTCCATCCCAGGTCGCCGATTCTATTTTCTGAATTTCTTTGCGGATGCTTTGCAGCGCATCGCAAAAACGATCCAGTTCGGCCATGTCCTCACTTTCTGTAGGCTCGATCATAATGGTTCCCGGAACGGGGAAGCTCAGGGTAGGTGCGTGAAAGCCATAATCCATCAGCCTTTTAGCAACATCTTCGGCCTCGATCTGCGCTGTTTTTTTAAACGGACGCAGATCCACAATAAATTCATGCGCACATAAATTATTGCTGTTGGTGTACAGTATATCAAAATCTTCTCCCAATCGTGCCCGCATATAATTGGCATTAAGAATAGCATATTCTGTAGCGGCTTTTAATCCCTCAGCGCCCAGCATGCGGATGTATGCATAGGATATCAAAAGGATAGATGCCGATCCATAAGGTGCTGCAGATACGGCTCCTTCATGGCTTTGATGTTTGTCAATGCCGTTTCCGTTAATAGATATTGTTTTTGCTTTATGCAGGAAAACATGCCCGGGTAAATGTTTGGCCAGGTGTTCTTTTACACAAATGGGCCCCATGCCAGGTCCGCCACCGCCGTGCGGAATGGCGAAGGTCTTGTGCAGGTTCAAATGGCATACATCAGCACCGATAAGACCCGGCGCTGTCAATCCTACCTGTGCGTTCATATTGGCACCGTCCATATACACCTGACCGCCATTATCGTGGATGATTTGGTTGATCTCTTTTACGGTTTCTTCGTAAACGCCATAAGTGCTTGGATAGGTGATCATGATGCCGGCTAAGACATCTTTATACTGTTCGGCCCTGGCTTTCAGATCTTCCATATCGATATAACCATTCTCCAACGCTTTTACCACGACCACTTTCATCCCCGCCATTACTGCAGAAGCAGGATTGGTGCCATGTGCCGAAATAGGGATCAGCATTACATTACGCTGCGGATTTCCCTGTGCCTCGTGGTAAGCTTTAATGGTAAGCAAACCGGCATATTCTCCCTGTGCGCCGCTGTTGGGTTGCAGGCTGCAGGCATCAAAAGCAGTGATCGCGCATAAATATTGGCTCAGTTCGTCTGCGATTTGTTTATAACCACCGGCCTGGTTCACAGGCGCAAAGGGGTGAATATTGGCCCAATGTGCCCAGCTCAGTGGGATCATTTCGGTAGCGGCATTCAGCTTCATTGTACAACTTCCCAGGGAGATCATGGAAGTGTTCAGCGAAAGATCCTTATTCTCCAGGTACTTGATGTAACGCATCATCTTGCTTTCGCTGTGATAGCTGTTGAATACCTGCTGGGTAAGAAATGCTGATTTCCGCTGTAACGATCCGGGAATGTGACGCAATTCCTCTTCAGTGCTTAGTTCAAAGGAAACGGGATTCTGATCATTTTCAAAACAATTGATCAGGTCATACAGGTCCTCAACAATCACCGTTTCATCCAGCGAAATACCGATGTGCTGATGATCGAGCTGGCGCAGGTTTATTTTTTGTCGCTCTGCTTTTTCAATGATCGGAGCGGCATTGTTGGTTTTTATAACGATCGTGTCGAAGTAATGATCGCTTACCACTTCAAACCCGCGCGCTTCAACAGCTTCTCCTACAATTTGAGTGAAAATAGCGATCCGCTCCGCGATTTTTTTCAGTCCGTCAGGCCCGTGATATACGGCATACATGGCGGCCATGTTGGCGAGCAGTGCCTGTGCTGTACAGATATTGGAAGTGGCTTTTTCCCGTTTGATGTGCTGCTCCCGGGTCTGCAAAGCCATCCGCAGCGCGCGGTTACCATTTACATCTTCACTGATCCCGATGATCCGGCCGGGTATGGTGCGTTTGAAATCATCCGTTGCCGTCATAAAAGCTGCATGGGGCCCTCCGTAGCCCAGCGGCACACCAAAACGTTGTGCAGAGCCAATTGCCACATCGGCGCCCAGCTCACCCGGAGGGGTTAAAAGCGTTAAAGCCAGCAGGTCGGTAGCCATGGCCACATAACCTTCATTGCTGTGAACCGTTTCTATAAAAGAACGATAGTCTTCAATGCTGCCCTTATTGTTTGGATATTGCACCAGCGCGCCAAAGTATTCACTGGTGATAGCTGCTGTTTTATAATCACCTTCTGTTATTTCAATCCCAAAGGGTGCTGCGCGGGTGTATAATACATCTTTTGTTTGAGGGAAGATTTCCGTGTCGATGAAAAATTTGGGTTTTTCCACCGCGCCGGATTTGTTCTTGGAATGGAAGAACATCACCATTGCTTCTGCCGCCGCCGTTGCTTCATCCAGCAGAGAGGCGTTGGCCAAAGGCAGTGCTGTGAGGTCGCAGATAACGGTCTGGAAGTTCAGCAGGCTTTCCAGGCGGCCCTGGGAGATCTCAGCCTGGTAAGGCGTGTATTGTGTGTACCAACCCGGGTTTTCAAAAATATTGCGCAGGATAACGGAAGGCGTAAGGGTGCCATAATAGCCCTGCCCGATATAATTATGGAAGATCTTATTTTTAAGCGATATGTTTTTTATGTGCCGGAGGTATTCATTTTCACTCATGGGCCTGGGTATGTTGAGAGCGGCTGCCATGCGGATAGCCGAAGGAACAGTTTGTTCCATTAACGCATCCAGACTGTTGAATCCGACCTTCTCCAGCATTTTTGCTGTTTCTGTTGCATTGGGCCCGATGTGGCGTTGTAAAAATTCCTTTGATTGCGCTTCTAAAATGTTCATATAACTATTGAAAAATTATGTTTAAATGAGGTGTGCAAAGTTACGTCCAATTTATGAGAAAATATAAGGATCAGGGATATGGGGAAAACCCGTGCATATCAATGTTTTATGATTTGTTTCAACTTTCAGGAAAACAGCTGTTTCGCTATGAGCGATTTAAGCGCGTGAATCATTATTTTTGATTTTTAGAACAGGATAGCTGAATTTGTTAGAGAATGTCGAAAGAGTTTTTACACAACTGGGAAAAGAAATCCAAAGAGCACCGTAAAAATTATCAGCAGTTTTTGAAACGGGCTGACAAAAATAAGGTGTTGCGCCAGCTCCCGGAACTGCATGAAGAAGCGTTCAAAGCGGTGGATTGTTTGTCCTGCGCCAACTGCTGTAAAAATTATTCGCCGCGGTTTAAAACGCCTGATGTAAAGCGCATTGCCAAAGGATTGGGAATGAAAGAAAGCGTTTTTATTGAAACGTATCTGCGGGTGGATGAAGACGGAGATTTTGTGGTAAAGCAGTCGCCCTGTCCGTTTTTAGGTACTGATAATGCCTGCTCTATTTATGATATACGGCCATCGGATTGTGCGCGCTTTCCCTATACGGATGAAGATGTGCTGATAAAACGCCCGGCGTTAACCCTTAAGAACAGCGAGTTTTGCCCGATTACCTATTATGTGCTGGAGCGGCTGGTGAACGCGGCAGCAAAATAACGGAGCGCGATGCTGTCTTAATTGTAAAGTAGCCTATAGTATCGTTTGACGGTTAATTTAATGTAGCCGGCCAGGTGCTCCTATCAGCATCCTTGTGTCACTCCCTTCGGCTTCAGTACTACTATCGGCAATGATACCGCTGCGTGAAATCCAACCGCAAATCGGATTCCAGTCCTTATAGGATATTATTTTTTTAACGAGTTCCGGTACGCATGGTCCCAGCGTTTTACATCAATATCTATCCCGAACAGATCCAGGGCCCGGGCTACTGAATGGGTGATCATTTCGTCTACCGATTCCGGTTTTAAATACAAGGCTGGCACGGGAGGCATCAGGATGCCACCCATTTCTGTAATGGCCGTCATGCTTCTTAAGTGCCCCAGGTGCAAAGGGGTTTCGCGGAGCAGCAGTACCAGCCTTCTTCTTTCTTTCAAGACCACATCGGCAGCTCTCGACATCAGCGTACCGGTAACGCCGGTGGCGATCTCGGACATTGTTTTAATGCTGCAAGGCGCTATTAACATTCCCGCAGTCTTAAAAGAACCACTTGCCAGTACGGAGCCGATATCCTGTGCCAGGTGGATCTCGTGCGCCAGGGAAACCAACTGATCGTGGGTAATAGTTGTTTCATAGCTGCGCACCATTTCGGCAGGTTTGCTTACAATAAGATGCGTTTCATACTGCTGTTCCTTTAATAATTCCAATGCCCGGATGCCGTACTGAATGCCTGTTGCGCCGCTGATGCCCACAATGATCCGTTTGTTCATTTTGTTCTTTTATAGCGGGTAAAGATAGTTCTTTATTCTGAGCTACTTATTGCCGGCAAGGTGGCAAGACGGTAAATTTTAAAGATTGTAAACAAAGCTTTCCGTCTTCCGAATTCCCGGCAACCGTAGTATAAATATTAAAAACTCAGCCTGTGAATAATTAGAAAAATTTATGAGTCCACCCCCGTAATGCCGCTGATGCACGACTGTTTTCAGTGTTTCTGTGCTTCAGTGGCAAAAGAATAACGTAAATTTATAGCCGGCGTATAGTTTAAAACATGAGGCATCCAGACAATCACATAATTTATACGATCGGGCATTCCACTCATAGCTTTGCTGCGTTTTTGGAAATGCTGCAATCCTTTGATATCAGGGTCTTGGCGGATATACGACGTTTCCCGGGCTCCCATAAATATCCTCAATTTAATAAAGATGTGCTCGGTCCTGCATTAGAAAAGAACGGAATATATTATACGCATCTGGAAGCGCTCGGCGGAAGAAGAAAAGTACGAGCGGATTCTCCGAACAACCGTTGGAAAAATGCGTCGTTCAGGGGGTATGCTGACTATATGGAAACAAAAGAATTTGTAACAGCGGTAGCAAAGCTGGAAGCCATAGCACTACAACAAACAACCGCATATATGTGCTCGGAAGCCGTGTGGTGGCGCTGTCATCGCTCAATGGTCTCAGACTATTTAAAGGCGAAGGGGTGGACGGTCCTGCATATTATGGGCGTTGGCAAAGCAACGGAACATACCTTTACCGCTCCGGCCCGGGTTGAAGGTGATTGTGTTTTTTATTCGGATTCTGGCTTGTTTGATCAATAAAAAGAATCATGCCAACAAAATTTAAAGCAGGCGGTGCTGTTAGCTGTAATTCAGGAACGGGAAGGGTTTTGGGCATTATTGTTAAAGTGTAGATAGCTGATTTTGATCATATGGGTTACACGCATCATCAACAAAAGATGATCAGCTGTATGAAATCAAAGGCAGTAAACCGGATCTTATTGCAGCGCATAAAGGGTCGATGCTTACAGAGCGAACAAAAGGCTAATGGTTAAATTGTTTAAAGTAATGGAAGAAATTACTTTTTAAGTAGCTGAATTGCTGAAAAAACTAATTTAGGAACCTGAATACTATATAAGTCTTTACGATTTGTTTGATTAAAATTTTCCGGACAATGCAAAATAATTTTACTGTATTTTTTCCTGGCAAGCTCGTTTTTGCAAATGGGTGTATGGAACAACTGCCGGATGAAATAAGTGCGCTGCAACCGGCAAAAGTGTTTATTGTTACCATAAAACCACTGGAGACGGCTGTCAGCCACCTGGCGAAGCAACTCAACGAAAAAGGTATTGCCGTACAAACTGATATGGAAATTGTGCAGGAGCCGTCTTTTACCGATTTTGAACAACTGATGGTACAAGTGCGCGCATTTGACCCGGACGTTGTAATAGGTATCGGCGGCGGCAGCGTACTGGACGTAGCCAAACTGGCTGCAGCACAATTGGGCAATCCACAACAATTAAGCGATTTTGTGGGCATCGGGTTGCTGAAAGGAAGAACCCGAAAATTGATTTGTGTGCCGGCTACTTCCGGCACGGGCAGCGAGGCGTCGCCCAATGCCATATTAGTGGATGCCGAAGGACAGAAAAAGGGGATCATTAGTCCGTTCCTGGTGCCGGATATTGTGTATGTGGACCCCCTGCTCACGTTATCGGTGCCGCCGGCAATAACGGCTGCAACGGGTATCGATGCGTTAACGCATTGCATGGAAGCCTACACCAATAAATTTGCCCAGCCTTTTATTGATATGATGGCTTTTGAAGGCATGCGCCTGATCGCTCAACATATTGAAACCGCCGTGAAAGACGGAACAAACACGGAAGCACGGGAGAAAGTGGCCATGGGCAGCTTGCTGGGCGGCATTTGCCTGGGACCGGTGAACACAGCCGGGGTGCACGCTTTGTCGTACCCCTTGGGGAGTCTCTTTCATCTGGCCCACGGCTTGTCCAACGCCTTATTGCTGCCGTATATAATGGAATATAATATTCCTGCAGCCACTGCCAAATATGCTCAAGTGGCCGTGGCGTTGGGATGTGAGCGGCAAGGTACTGATGCGGCTACCGCTGCACAGGGCGTAAAAAGAGTACGGGAGTTGATCAAGGCTTGCGGTATTCCTCAAACGCTGCAGGAAGTAAATGTGCCGGAAGCTGCTATTCCCGCGATGGTAGCCGACGCCATGAAAGTACAGCGGTTGCTGAAGAATAATCCAAGGGAAATAACAGAAAAGGACGCCATTGCTATTTATACAGAAGCGATGGGATAATTTATAAAATACATCCTTTAAGTAAAAATGAAATTGGATACAACTAAAAAAAAGATTATCGTGCCGGCCATTACACCACTCACGCCTGCTTTTAATATAGATGAAGCGGCAGTGGAAGCTATGTTTACTAATTTTTATGCCCATGGTGTGCTTCCTTTTATTTTGGGCACCACCGGCGAGGCGCCTTCTTTGCCCATGCGGCAAAAGAGGGATTATCTGGTTGCGGCATCCAAATATAAAAAAGCAGGTACCGCATTATATGCCGGTATCTCTTCAAATATTATTGATGAGTCTGTGGAATTTGCCAAATGCTGTGCAGATTATGGAGTAGACGCCGTTGCGGCTACCTTACCTACATATTATACCCTTACGGAAACCCAGATGCAGCGCTACTTTGAACAGCTGGCTGACGCCATACCATTGCCCCTGATCATTTATAATATTCCCGCAACCACCCACATGAGCATTCCATTGGCGGTTATTGATGCGTTAAGTCATCATCCGAATATTATTGCCACGAAAGATTCTGAACGCAGTGATGAACGCCTGCAGGAATCGTTGCAATTGTGGAAGGACCGGAATGATTTTGCCCATTACCTCGGCTGGGCCGCCCGGTCGGTTGTTGCATTGATAGGAGGCAGTAAGGGGCTGATACCCAGTACCGGCAACATTTTCCCGGGCATTTATCAAAGAATGCTGCAGGCTGTTGCTACCGGCGATACGGCTGTAGCTCATGAAATGCAGCAGCAGAGCGATGAAGGCGGAGCCCTCTATCAGTCGGGCAGAACATTGGGCGAAAGTTTGTGGGCATTGAAAGTATTAATGCATGAAAAAGGGCTGTGTCAACCGGTGGTAATGCCGCCATTACTGCCACAGGATGAAACCCAGGCGGAAGATTTAAAAAAGACGTTGAGCAAAATACAATTTACATAATGATGCAATTACCTGTAATAGCTATTACCATGGGCGACCCGGCAAGTATTGGGCCGGAGATTGCTGTAAAAGCTTTAAAAGATAAAAGAATATATGAAATATGCCGGCCGCTGATAGCTGGTGATGCGCGGGTATTTGAAAAGATCATCAGTGAGCTGAATCTGGGGGTTGCCATCAACCGGATACAGGAACCGGCCGATGCAGCGTTTGAATATGGCGTCATTGATGTGATAGACCTGGCGAATGTGGATCTTTCGAAATTGAGTTATGGCAAGATCGATGCGATGTGCGGTGAAGCAAGTTTTCGCTCGGTTGAAAAAGTAATTCAGCTGGCCCTTGCGGGAACGGTTGACGCCACGGTAACGGGACCGATCAATAAAAAGTCGATCAATGATGCCGGGCATCATTTTGCAGGACATACCGAGATCTATGCGCAGCTTACAGATACGAAAAAATATGCCATGCTCCTGGTGGAGGATAAGATCAATGTGATCCATGTAAGCACGCATGTTTCCCTGCGTCAGGCCTGCGACCTGGTAAAAAAAGACCGCATACTGGAAGTGATCGGGTTGCTGCGGAATGGGTTGGTTAGCCTCGGTAAAACCAATCTGAAAATTGGTGTTGCCGGTTTGAACCCGCATGCCGGGGATAACGGTCTATTCGGAACAGAAGAAGCCCTGGAGATCCAGCCTGCCATAGAAGCCGCGCGCAGCCAGGGATACGACGTGGAAGGCCCCGTTCCGCCGGATACCCTGTTTGCAAAAGCCGCTACGGGCGCTTACGGCGGTGTGGTGGCGATGTATCACGACCAGGGGCATATACCTTTTAAACTGGCGGGATTTAAATGGGACGCTGAAAAGCAACAAATGGAAAGCGTTAAAGGCGTCAATATTACAATGGGATTGCCCATTATACGAACTTCGGTTGATCACGGCACCGCCTTTGAAATAGCCGGGAAAGGCATTGCCAGTCCTGATGCGATGCTATTGGCGATTGAAAGCGCTGTGCAGTTAAGTAACAATAAAAAGGCCTGATGATTTTAGTAATCGCAGATGATTTTACGGGTGCGGCGGAAATGGCAGGGATCTGTATGGGGTACGGCCTGCGCGCATTGATCTGTACAGATAAATGGGTGCCGGCGGATACGGATGTGCTGATTCTTTCAACGAATAGCCGATCTATGGACAAGGCTGAAGCTTTAAAATTTGTAGGTGAAATAACACGTGCAGCTGCAGCAATGCGACCGGCCTTTGTTTATAAAAAAATAGACTCGGTATTACGCGGGCATGTGGCCGATGAGCTATTGGCGCAAATGGAAATATTAGGGTTGCATAAGGCCGTGATTGTTCCGGCAAATCCTTCGCTGGGGCGCACCATTAGTGGGGGAAAGTATTTTATCGATGGAACAGAGATTGCAGCAACAGCTTTTGCAAAGGATCCGGAGTTTCCCGTCCCGTCTTCAGAAGCGAAGGATATGCTTGGAATACCCGGAGCCAATCTTTTAAAAAGGGGGGATCCCATTCCGGAAGGATTAAATATCGCGGAAACGGAAACCGCTGAAGATGCCGGCTATTGGGCGTCACAGCTGGATCCCGACTGCTTTCCTGCGGGTTCGGGAGATCTCTTTGACGCGTTACTGCAGCAACGCTATAAAAAAATAGATCTGCAAAACACCCCTCGTCCGCTTACGCCTCATTTGTATGTGAGCGGTACTTCATTTGCGACAAGCAGGGAACGGATCCGGCAATATGGAAGGGCTTTTACTGTATTTATTTCAGCAGAGCTGATGGCAAAGGCTGGCCTGAGCGGGGAGTGGCTTAAAGAAGCGGGGGCAGTTCTGCACCGGCACCAAAAGCTGATCATTGCTTTTGATGATTCCATTACCGGCAGCAATTTTGATGCAGTGGTATTGCGCAATAAAATGGCGGAATATGTAAAAGCAGTTGTTGACGGGTTTCAGATCAGGGAACTGTTCGTTGAAGGGGGCGCTACGGCAGCAACTATTTTCCGGTTGCTGGGCATCCAAAGTTTTGAGCCGGTGTATGAATGGACGCGTGGTGTGGTGCAAATGAAAACAGGTGCGCTCAGCTGCATCGTAAAGCCCGGAAGTTACGGGCTACCCGAAACGGTAAAGGATTTGTACGGGATGTGGTAACAGCATCGCTCCTGATTAGTAATTAAAAATAATAGGATGGCTCGCTTGCATTTTATCGATTTTGCCATAATCGTTTTGGTCTTAGGTGTTACAGTTTTTCTGGGCTTCCGGTTTTCCAAAAAACAAAATTCAACACAGAACTTTTTTTTGTCGAAAGGAAATATTCCCTCCTGGGCATTAGGACTATCCCTGCTGGCAACCCTTATCAGCAGCGTAACCTTCCTGGGGTACCCGGCACAGGGGTATACGGGCAACTGGATACTGCTGGTGCAAGGGCTGATGGTGCCCGTGATTTTACTGGGTTGCATTTGGTTTATTGTGCCCCTGTTCAGAAAATCGATCGGATTAAGCACCTACGAATATTTCGAAAAAAGATTTGGTAGCTTTGCCCGTTATTATACTTCTTTATCTTTCGTAGTGCGGCAGTTTGCCGGAATGGGCACCGTATTGTTTTTGATTGCCATTGCCATCAGGGAAATGATACACGTAAATCCCTTTTTGGTGCTGGCGGTAGTAGCGCTGATCCTGATCGTCGTTAATCTTAAAGGGGGGATTCAGGCCGTTATCTGGCTGGACGTATTTCAGGGCTTCATGCTTTTTTTCAGCGGCATTGTGTGCCTGGTGGTATTGTTAAACTCTATAAAAGGGGGTGTCCCGGAAGCGATCAGGATCGCAACCGAAAATCAGCGCACCGGCTTTGGACCCTATGATTTCAGTTTTAAACATCTTACGTTTATCGTTATGGTGGTGAATGGTGCTTTTTATGCCGTTCAGAAATACGCCACCGATCAAACAGTGGTGCAGCGGTATCTTACGGCAAAGTCTGATAAAGATGCGATCAGGGCATCCTTCCTGGGCATATCGCTTACCGTTCCGATATGGACCCTGTTTATGTTGATCGGCACTGCACTCTTTGTTTATTATAAACAACAGGGTGTGCCGGCAGGCATGAAAGCAGAAGCAATTTTCCCGCATTTTATTATGACACAATTACCACCCGGCATTATCGGGTTTATCATAGCCGCGCTTTTATCTGCAGCGATCTGCAGCCTGAGTGCCGACCTGAACGCACTCGCCGCGGTTGGCGTAGAAGACTATTATAAAAAAATGGCGCCCGGCAGGGAGGATACACACTACCTGCAGGCAGGCAAATTGTTGGTGATCTTTTCCGGCCTGCTGGCGGCGGGTATTGGAGCGCTGTATATTATTTCGGGTGATGAAGGTGTGTTGGGTATTATTTTTACCGTATACGCAATTTTTTCGGGTGGTATTGTGGGGATCTTTTTATTGGGTTTGTTCAGTTCCCGCGCCAACAGGCAAGGTGTAACCATCGCAATTATAGTGTGCATCGTTTTTACCGCTTATGCTTTTTTAACCTCTACACCGGTTGGGCTTCAGCATCCAAAGCTGCTTTTGGATTTAGGACCCTATAATTTCACGCATAATAAATTGATGCTGGGGGTGTACAGTCACCTGGTGGTGATTGTTGTAGGCTCCGTTGCCAGCCTGTTTTTCCCCAAACCGGACATTGAGCCCAATCTTTTATTTGCCAACTGGAAAAAGAACCGGAAAAATGGTTGATCCCGAATAAGAAGAATGGGCGGTTTGGTTTTTTTGATATAAATTCAGCGTTCAAAAACAAACGGGCTTCTATGAAACCAGAGCAAAAGACAATTGCTTTAATTTTTGCCTTACTGGGGTGGTTTGCCATTATTGCCCAGTTTGTGCTGATGCTTCAAAACAGCGTTACATTTTTGTCAGAAACCATCATTCGTTTTTTTAGCTTTTTTACCATCCTTACCAATATTATGACGGCTGTTTTTTTTACATCACAGGCGGTTGGAAAAAGGAAGTATAGGGCAGGAGTGCTTACGGCGGTAACTGTTTATATCACTATTGTAGGTCTGGTATATCAGGTGTTGCTCCGGCATCTGTGGGCACCTGTGGGCCTGCAAAAAGTAGTGGATGAACTCCTGCATTCTGTGATCCCCGTTTTAACTATAGTGTATTGGTACCGGTACGAAGACCACCGCAATGTTTTATATCGGCAGATCACCGGATGGCTGTTCTATCCGCTTGCTTACCTTAGCTATATTTTGGTCCGCGGCTATTTTTCGGGCTTTTACCCCTATCCCTTTGTTGATGTTGTTCAATTGGGGCTGCGCCAGGTATTGATCAATGCTTTCTTTTTATTTATACTCTTTGGTATTATAGCATTCCTTTTTGTTTTTGTCGGAAAGTACATTGCACCAGTTAGCCACGCTTCTTAGCTAGTAGTATAACATTGGTTGTTCTACTAGGGTGGCGTGGGGAGCCGTAAAATGGTTATTACCGGAGCTGATTTTCGGTTTTATCTGAAAATATTCTATACCTGTATTTTATTGCAACAATAACTTTTTTGCTGTTCCATTCTCATCCAGCGTCTCGATCCTGGGCTGCCCCTGGTTATCTACGTAAATTTTTATTTTGGCCTTCCCCTTTTTGTCAAATAAGAACAGGCCGGTAGTTTGGTCGGGATTCCGGCCAATAAATACGCGCCGTTTGCTTGCTTCCTTTTCCATCAGCTCTTTTGTTTTTTGATTTCTTGTAGCGCTGTCCTTTATATGCTCAAGCTCCTGAAATTTGCTGTACCGTGTTAATAAGGAGGTTCCGCTGGGATATTCATTAAAAGCCAGCCCGCGGGTAATAAGGGGTTCTCCATTTTTATAGATTTCATTGTTGAGCAACTGCACCACCTGGTCGTCGTGATAATTGTCCATTGTAAAAGACATGTCGTTATTTAACCCGCCATTTTCATTGGTAACGCCGGAGATTATTCCACCGCATTCATCCCCCTGGTTATTAAAGAAGATAATGCCCGCAGGTCTTTGTCTTTTGGGGAGGTCCTTGCCTTCCATACGTCCGGGGTGCTGCCTGTTTTCATTACTTAATACCATTCTTAAACTGCCATCTTCTCCTGTGATATTTATTTTTTTTACAGTGATTTCATCGGCATTCAGACGACGATCGCTTTTCGTAAAAGAAAGCAACAGGAATATAAAACCGATGGATGATATAATGGCGTAGGCCGTT
>JAGIAQ010000085.1 GCA_017744795.1 Niabella sp.
ACCGGAATACTTTACCACCCCGCCGGATTTTAGCTCAGTCCAACACCACTGGTCATCTTCTTTAATTAAATCTTCATAAAAATTCACATCAAAGCGCGGAATAAGGACGTTAGCCGTTATCTTGACATCTCGAATTGGGTCAAAGGGATTTTCATTATTAACGGACCCTTCTATTTTTACCGGTGATCTATTCCCGGTTAAGGCGGTTATTGCACCTGCATAGTCCTTCACATGGAAATTCAATTCCCATGACTTACCCAAAACGTCATCAAACTGCATTTGATATTTGATATTTTCGTACATACGTGTTATTTTAAAAATTATAAATTGGTCTACCATGTAAAAACTGCTTCAATTGCGCATTGTCTCGCCGGAGTTCCTCGTTTTCCGCTGCCAGGCGTTCCATGCTTTTTTTCATTGCATCAAATTGCCCGGATGCTTTTTGAAGCACCTGGACAACGCTGTCAACTAATTTTTGATTTACTTCTACAGGAGCATTATCAAACGCCTCCTGTATTAACTGATCGACATTAAATACTTCCATTGTTTATTTTTTAATTTAACTGGTGATTAATAGACGTAAAAAGAACCGGCGCATAGGTCTGCAAAAAGCTGTCTGGAACCTCATTATATCCCCGTTGTTGTAAGCTGTTCGCTATGTCAATACTTCGGGTGCTGTCATGCGCTAACCATGCCGCCTCCATGTCGATTGCGGCCTGCATTAGAAAACAGTAGTCGCTGTATTCGTCTGTTGCTGTGTTCATTCTTGAATATTTTTAAAAGTGATAGGTGCGTGCTTTATCATTATTTCATCCGGGATAGCATCAAATCCCGCTGCCGCTATTTCATCCAAAATGCTTTGGCACTTGTCAATTTTACCAATGGCATGGTAATGCTCAAAACTTTCAGCCCAGTTAATGAACCGGAATTTTAAATATTCCTCCGTATGTTCCGGCAGCTGATCCCATGAAGCTGGGTAATCTTCCAGTAGCGGCTGCGTTGTTAAAAAATCCGCTATGTCTGATCCATCAGGCGCGTTATTATCTTCCAGATAACGAGAAACGGTAACGTTTGGCATCCCTAGCACATCGGCCTTTTGCTGCCATTTGTCGGCACAGCCCATGTCGGGAAATAAAATTACCCGTCTATCTTTCAACACGTCAAATTTGGGGCGGGAGATTCCTCCTGAACCATCACAGGATAGCCAAATAAACTCTGGAAGGTATGCGGATGCGATAACGGCTGTTTTCTCGCTTTCAACCACAGCCACCGGTTTATCAGGATACTTCTTCAAAAGGTGTTCGCCAAAAAAACAAGCGTCCGGCTTCTCATTACGCTTACCCAGGATCGCGTGGATCGAACTAATCAACGCTTTGCCTCCGCTGTCTTTTACCCGCTTACTGGTATTTGGGTCAAAAACCATCACTTTGCCTCGCCGGGGCTGCCCGTTAATGTCAACGGAAAAGAAAACAGTTGCTCCCGGCCACTTACTATTGGATAAACCCACATGGTAATTTGATAAAACCGCAGCGGCCCTATCCGTTCCTAATAACTCAACTAAACATGTATGGAAATAGCTCTTTAGCTTGCATGAACGCTGTATGTCATCAAAAGGAATTAAAAAAGGTTCCGGTCGTGGCTCCGGCTGGATGATAGCAAACCCGTGCATTTTGATAAGTGCCGCCATTTGGTCGATATTGGCCTCACAGGGGCATTGCCATTGCTTTGTATTACTGTCATACTTCCGGCTTTTTAGTTTCTTAACCGCCTCGACTATTTCCGGGGAATATTCAAACGAAATGGAGGCTATCCCGTCAACGACCCGGATAATATTGGGCTTTACCGTTTTTTCAGGAGGCGGAGGGGCCATAAAGTACCCACATCGCTGCTCCCGGTCGCATCGGCCGTATTCATCCGGGGCGTATTCACCGGTGCCAGTGTCAACCATGCGAACGAATGTCTTTTGGTTGCATCCGGGGCAACGGTGCTTTCGGCTGCCGGTATCAAGTATGTATCTGTATTGTTTCATGGGGAAAGTTTTTTATTTCGGTATCAAATTGATGTCGGTATCAAAAGTTAGTATCAAATGCCCTTTTTATATAAGGGCATTGATACCTGATACCGACATCAATTTGATACCGATTGATACCGACTGATACCTGATACCGAATTTATTAATCTATACCGGTCGTCTTCACCTTTTTGAACCCACTCATTGACCACCGCAACCCCTATGTACCTCTTGGCGGTAATCTCAGAACAAGCCGTCATCCCCATCACCAGTTCCACGAGTTCTTTATGTTTGTAGGCTTCCAATGGCTTCATTGAAGCCACCAGACAGTTGTGTATTGCTTTTTTCTTTTTTTCTGTGCCAGCAGCCCCCCCTTTATCGGGTGCATCAATCTCCACATGATACCCTTTATCTGTGTCGTATTTAAAATAGATAGGTTCTAATTCGCCAGCTTTTCGGCTAAATTTATTCTTAGCACAGCTTATATCGCCATCTTTAGTAATACTAATCATGGCATAGCATTTTCGCTGACCTTCGCCCCCAATATGCCCGCGCTCTTTCTCGGATCCAGGGTTTTGGTGGATAATGGCAACAACAGGACAATCATACTTATTAGCAAGGAGGGTGAAATATTCCCTGATAGCTCTGGATTGTGTAATATTATTCGTGTCTTCCATGTAGTCGGCAATCCCGTCAATAAATATGCAATAGATACCTCCGTGTTTTTCTGATGCTGCCGCGCAAATAGCATCTGTTGTTTTAATGTATTCCGTTAATGGAAGCTGAAGAATATTATAAGACAGGTAATGATCCGGAGTAATAGAACACCCGGTTCGCTTTAATATTGTGCGAATATTGTATTGCTGATCCGCCCTGTCTTGTTCGGTGTCCATATGAATAACCGCTTTTTTCTCATTGTTGGGCACAATCTCTAAGGCTGCGGGTATGTCTGCAAGCCCGTCAACACTGATACACCCGGCAATTAAGAAAGATTCAAACGCTGTTTTCCCGGCTTTTGCCTGTGCGCTTACCCATGTTTGATTCCTTGGTGCGATAATGCCGCTACCATTCCAAGTTCCCAGGGGACTACTATTCGGATACTCGTTTTCTGCGGTTATTCGCAAATGTTCAAAATCACCAAGGCCAGCCATTGGCTTAGCTTCAGCCAGCCCGTTAATATGGTCCATCAAGCCCTGTGCTGTAATATTGCTCATACTGCCCCCCCTTTCCTTACCAGGTACAACCCGTCTATTTCTAGTTTACCAGCATGGACCAGCTCGCACACCGCCGACCATAGATCATTCCGGTTTAACCGGGTGCGTTTAACTAAATCAGAAAATGTAATTGGAGTGCTGCAACAATGCAGAATAGTCGTATCTTTGGGCCGCGCCGCCTCCCGCAACGCATTACCCGCATTTGAATTGGTCTTCATCGGCGGGTTTTTTATTTATGGGAAGCTATGGCTGCATCTACTGCAGTATCAATTTCAAATTGGCTTTTCCTTTTACCGGACTTTATCCAGGCTAACAACTCGCTTTCAAAGAAAAATACACGGCTACCCCTTTTATAACTTGGGATAGTTCCAGCTGCTGCCCCCCGGTAGAGGGTGATTAATGAAAGTCCAGTGATGATTTTAGCCTCTTTAATGTTAACGGGTCGTTCGTTCGTCATGTTACTAAATTTGTGCGCTGTGCCGCTGATTTTTGTTAAATTAGTAACCTATTGACCGCCATGGTATAACCCATTAACCCGCACAGGGGCGACAGCAACAGTATTACTGCTGATTGTTCATGTCCATAAAAAAGTGGGATTTGTGGCTTATTGTGTAATAAACCAGTACTTTTGTGCTTGCAAGCGACAAATGTTTTTGGGATCCCACGATTTTAAGAACTTTGTTTGAAAGGGTCGGGTCCTAAACCGCCCCTTTCTTATTTTATGCAAACATAGACTACCAATGAAAAATTAAACGTGATATGTCGCACTATTTACAAAACTATGCCGATGAATGATAATAAAAATAAACATGCGACATAAAAGTTCCGTGATAGCGACACTATTTTTAAACCACCTCTAGATCCATCATAAAGCAATGGTATCATATATTGAACACAAATACCATTTTATTTTATCAACAGTTGGTGGATACTTATTTTGCATTATCTTATTTTATCCTACTTACAAAACTATGTTACTAATGATAACAAAAAGCAGGTTTACACACACTGTGCAAATCTTGTGTAACCGTCATCAGTTCACTTTCTTTAGCGGCACCAGTACATCCGTGGCATTAGCAATAACTTTTTTATCAAAATTCTTCAGATAAGCCTTAGTCGTTCTTACATCGCTATGCCCCATAAACTCCTGTATCATATCTGCGCTTACACCGCTATCCTTTAAGGCCCCAGCAAAACTATGGCGGGCTGAATATGTTGTTAGAACTGGGATCTTCAATTCAGTGCATACTTTTTTCAGATTCTTATTACACCACTGCACATAGTTCTGTAAAACCTTATACTGCTCCTCGGCATCCATCTTGTCCGTAAGCACAGGGAACAGAAGCACGTTAGGAGAAATTGATTTGGTGCCGTATTTCTTGATAATCGCTTTTGCATCTTCTTTTAAGTGGACAGTTATTAACTCCGGCTCGCCTTTCGTTTCCTCAGTTTTAGCACGCTCAAATGTGAGGTAGTCGCCGTCTATGTCTTTATGCCGGAGGTTTAAAACATCTTTCATGTTCATGCCGTTGCACAAATAGGAGAATTTCCAAAAGTCAACCGCCTGTTGCTGTGATGGAATATCTGAAGTATAATAATAGAGCTTACTGATCGCTTCAGGCTTTAAAGCCCGTTTATTGCCCTTACCAGTAGGTGGGGCATATTTGTTTCTATCCTTTGATGTACGCTTAAATGGGTATATGCTATTGCTTATAGTGCCCTCCCCGATGGCTTCATTAAATACCGCCCGCAAAGCACGTGTATACATTCCTACGGTGGTTTTAGACCGGCCATTTTTGATCATATCCTGCTCGTATGCCTCTAAGAGTGCCGGGGTAACATCCACGAACCGCATACCAGGCTTGAATTTTTCCAGGGAAACACTTGCACATTCATTCTGTACCGCTGTACCAATGCGGCCTTCCTTGCGCATACTCATACTGACAGCCTCAAACGCAGCCTTTATGCTATCCCTTGCGCCCCTGTTCTTAATATAAAGGGCCTCAAAGGCTTCAAACGTGAATATGTCCAACTTCTCAATACAATCCTCCGCCCTACGGGTGAAGCCGTCAAAATGAGCCTTATATTCCTTTTCAGCATCAGTACGCCGCTGGGCCGTCATTATGCGGTCAAACTCCTTTTTAGTGAAGGTGCGGTTTAACTTAGGGATACTTTTTACAGGGTAGTATTTACTTTTCCGTTCATCGGTAATGCGAAGCATAGCAAAGTACTGGTCTTTGTCTGCTCCTTTAGGATGCCTGGTATCAAGTGCTACTGTTGCGGTTGCCATAATGGTTTGCGTTTATTACTCAAAGGTAAGTCATGGGCAAACAATTGGCAAACAAAAATGATACTATTTGATAAATGTTGATAAATAGAGTAAACCGATACAATGCAGTAATCAAGGCTGTTTTAGGCTATGGCATAGCGTTGGTAGTTTTTCTTTACCGGGGCTTATCTGGATTATTTCTGACTACGGATCAGAAGGTTTCAGGTTTGAATCCTGACGGGGTCACAAAGCCCCCGCGTAAGCGGAGGGCTTTTTTGTTTGAAAGCATTGAAAACCCCGTTTTCAAAAGCGGCCAAATAAAAAAGCGGTGAGTGCAGCGAGCCGGGGCTTTGGGTAAGGCCAATGTGAAACGGATATTGAAAAATCCTGACGGGGTAGCTAAAAAAGAACATTTTGTTGGGAAGCGCTCTTTTATGCTGATCTGGATCAGGTCCGGATTGGTAAAATGAAAAAGAATTAATCTTTGAGCGGCAATCAGATTCTATGCATCTTAACAGTGAACTTATCCGGGAAATCCATCAATCCAAATGAACTAAATCAGAAAGAGAAATTTCCAATGCTTTGGCCACTCTGAAAAGGGTACCAAATTTTGGATTTACATTTCCTGCCTCTAACCGGGAAACATTTGATTTCTCCATATTAATTTCCAAACCAAATGCATTTTGTGACCAGCCTTTCTCAGTCCTTAGCTGCTTGATCTTCAAGCCTAATTTCTTTAAAAGCTGCTTTTCCGTCACTGTTATCGTTTGTGATAACAAATTTCAAAACAAGTCATATCTTTGAGGTTATCATAAACAACATCAATCTGGCATCCAATAAAAGAATGCCATATAACAGCCATTTGGAAAATAGAGAAAAGATCATCAGGTCAACGTCCGGTTTTGCCATATTTGTTTTGCCAAAACAGTGTAATATGAATGCTCCGGCTATTGATTCGTTTTACGTTGACCAGGATTCTTTGTTTTACCCGCCTTAAATTTTTTCGGGAACCCCAATTAATGAACCGAAAGAGAACTAAAGCAAAAACCAAAAACAAAACCGACATGAGAACAATTTTAAGATTAGCGATTATCGCCACAATTAGTTTGACAGCTTGCAATAAAGGAAATAATAACCCAGTTGTAATAGACGAATACTATGTTAAATACGAAGTGAATAGTTCTACTATATATTCTGGCGTAAAACTAAATGCAACAATAACTGATGAAAAAAATAACACAAAAACTATAATTATTGATGCACGATCATCATGGGGAACCATAATAGGCCCTGTCAAAAAAGGTTTTAAAGCAACACTAAATGTAACCTGTCCAACAGAAACGTATGGCCAGTTAAGATTATACACTCAAATATCTGTAAGCAAAAATAGCAGCCCTTTTGCCCTTAAAAAAATTGACGGTAGTGACACTCCGCGAAACTCTGTTCAAATAGATTACACAATAGATTATTGATTTCAAAAATGCTACTATAGACAAACGCTGGCCATGATACAGACCCAATAAAATTAAATCTGACAAAAATGATTAAATCAACTAAACTAAATCTTCTAGGAGTGATTCTATTTTTTATTTCTTGCGCACCAATGCCTCCTACTAAAGTAAATACAACACTACCTGCTTTAACAAAATCAAAATTCATTACTCTGTCACAAGCAGAAGAAATGACAAAAACAGGTAAATGTAAATATCTAGTTAAGAATAGAAATTATGCTGCTCCGATGGCACTTTCTGCAAAAGGCGATTTAAAACAATGCGCCAAAGGTATTGATGAATGGGTAAAACTGGATGGAGGTAATGCTTATGTACTAAAAAACTATAAATGGGTTTCAGTAGATGGTTATGGCTCGGCTCAACTCCATCTTGAATTTGACACTATGCTGTGTGAATAATAATCCCGAAAACTAATAATATAGAACTTGTAAAACTATTGACTAAAACAAAAAACCACCGTTTCCGGTGGCTGTATTGTTAGTATTGGTTTGAGGTTCTTTGTTATTATCTACTTCAATTCCTTAATCTTAATACTCCTGAAAGAAACCCGGTTGCCATGATCCTGCAATAAAATATGTCCCTGCGGCGCCTGGCCAAAATCAGCAAAATCTTTGTATTTGCTCTTTGCCACAAGCGCTTTATAATCGGCCGAGCCCCGTTTGTATTCCAGCATCTTCCAGCCATTCAGCCAATGCTGCACCGTATTATTGGGATACACAATGATCATCCCCTTGTTCCATTCCCCGATCGGCTTACGGGCTCTTTTTTCGCGGTTGGAAGGGATCAGGTCATACAGGGATGCAAGGGTGCGGTCGCCGTTCACACCCAACTTTGCGTCCGGGTGGCGCTCATCATCCAGCACCTGGTACTCCAGCCCAATGCCCATTCCTCCCGTTTTTTCTTTTTCCGTAACAAAATACTTTACGCCGCTATTAGCCCCTTCCGTTAATTTAAAATCAAACTCCAATATGAAAGCGCCGTATTGTTTGTCCGTAACAATATCTCCGCCGTTCTGAAAGGTTTTTCCTTCGGGCGGCACCACCGTAAGGGTACCGTCCTGTATATCCCAGCCTTTGTCAGGGAACGTTGTTTTATGGATGCCTCTCCAGCCCTTGCCGCTCTTTCCGTCAAACAGCAAACTGAACCCATTCTTCTGCTCCGCTTTCGATAGATCATTCGGAAGCATATTTACCACAAAAGTTCCGTCGAGCGGCGCAGGTTTCAGGTTGCTGGTTTTAATACGGATATTTCTCCACCGGATCTGCCTTCCTGCATCTTTCTGGTCCCGGATGCCGTGTACCTGCAGGGCGATAAATCCTTTTGGAGTCATGTCATCTACCAGATAGGCACAGGGAATACCGTTGACCCAGGTGCGCATGGTGTTGCCAATACATTCCAGGTGTATTTTATTCCACTGCCCTTGTTTAAATGCTTTTTGTGCGGAAGGGTTCAGATCAAGCGGGTACAGCCAATCCCTGCGGGCCTCATCATAAATACCACCTGTCCATGCCCTTGATGAAGGATCAATTTCAAACTGGTATCCATGTACCCTGCCATTATTATAATCCGGCTTGCTTTCGCTCCGGAACTGGATACCGGAGTTCATGGTGCTGTCTACTTTAAATTCCAGTTCCAGCATAAAATCACCATAATCCTGATCCGTTGCCATAAAAGAATTGGGCTGCCCGTAAACAGTTGTTCCCACAATTTCCCCGTTCTCAACAGTGTACTTAGCCTTTCCGTTCAGCTGTTTCCAGCCTTTGAAGTCTTTTCCGTTAAAGAGATTTTTCCAGCCGGAGGACTGGGCATGCCCGGTAACAAAGCCGATGAGGCAACAGGCAAGTATCCATTTGTATCGCATATGTTTTTTTTAATTGGCTAAAGCAAAAGTGCTTTGCTAAGTTAAATGCTTTGTTATAAAAGACAGCATTTAACTATTCAAACGTTTTCGTAAAAAGGATTTCGCATTAAAAAACTGTTTTAATTAAATGCTTATATTCGTCAATCATACATTTAATTATTGCCATTATGAGTACAAACAGAAGAATCTTTATTAAAAATACAGGACTGGCGGCCGTTGCTGCAGGTTTGGGCGCTGCAGTTCCCATGGAGTTATTAGCAAGCATCAAAAAATCAGTTTCTCCTAACGACAAGATCGGCATCGGGCTTATAGGAATGAAGGGCATGGGCTGGGCAGATCTGTCTTCTATGCTGCGCGTACCCGAGACACAATGTGTTGCGGTATGCGATATAGACGATACTATTATACAACAGCGCCTTGCCGATCTTGCAAAGATCACCCCACAAAAACCGGCAGTATATAAGGACTACCGGAAACTACTTCAGAATAAAGATGTTGACGTGGTAATCGTAGGCACACCCGATCACTGGCATTGCTTGCAAATGACCGATGCCTGCGCTGCGGGAAAAGATGTGTATTGTGAAAAGCCGCTGGCCAACTCCATCTTTGAAGTGCAGCAAATGGTTAAAGCAGCCTCCAAATATAACCGTATGGTAGAGGCCGGACAATGGCAGCGCAGTCAGCAGCATTTTAAAGATGCCATTGCTTTTGTACAATCCGGGAAACTGGGAAGAGTATCTTCTACCAAAACCTGGATGTACCGGGGCGGCTCTACACCATTACCGGTAGTTCCCGACTCCCCTGTTCCCGCGGGCGTGGATTATACTATGTGGCTGGGACCTGCCAAAAAACGTGCGTTTAATAAAAACCGCTTCCACTACGAATTCCGTTGGTTCTGGGATTACGCCGGCGGCCTCATGACCGACTGGGGCGTACACCTGATCGACATTGTGCTGATGGGTATGAAAGCAGATACTCCAAAATCCGTGATGGCTACCGGTGGTAAATTTGTATTCCCTAATGATGCGCGGGAAACCCCCGACCTGCAAACCACCCTATATGATTTTGGTGATTTCCAGATGAGCTGGGAACATAACCTGGCAACGGGTGTTGGTTTGTATAACATGCAGCACGGAATTGCTTTTATTGGCGAAAATGGTACACTGTTGTTAAACCGGTCCGGCTGGGAAGTACGTCCCGAAAAGACAAAAATTGAAGCCGTGCCATGGACAAAATCTGTTGACAATGGATTGGATCTTCATACGGCTAATTTTATAAGCGTTGTAAAATCAAGAAAAAAAGAAGACCTCCATTGCCCGGTAGAAGCGGCCGCCAGAGTGGCTATTGCCAGTCATATGGGCAATATTGCAGAACGCACGGGTCAAAAAATATCATGGGATAAAACAAAAAACCAGTTTGATGTGGCAGCTGCAACCCAACTGGTAAAGCCCGTTTATCAAAACGGCTGGAAACTGCCCGTGTATTAAAAGCGGTACCTTTGCAAAAAGGTTCCAATGCAACAACACCCTATTATATTATTTGACGGCGTCTGCAATCTTTGCAATGGCGCCGTTCAATTTATTATTAAACGGGATAAACGGGGTGTTTTCAGGTTTGCTTCGTTGCAATCAGAAATTGGTAAAAAATTATTAGCACAATATCTTATTCCTTCAAATTACGGATCCATCGTATTGATTGAGGGCAACAAGGCCTGGACAAAATCAACGGCCGTGCTGCGGCTCTCCCGCAGGTTATCCGGAGCATGGCCTTTGTTGTATTTATGCTTAGCCATTCCGCGTTTTCTCCGTGATCCTGTCTATAATTTCGTAGCGCGCAACCGTTATAAATGGTTTGGACGGAGGGAGGAATGCTGGGTGCCAACCGAACAATTAAAGGAGCGATTTATTTAACCATGAAAAATATGCTAATGCCATTTGTAAAAGTATATCTGCATTTTGTGTGGAGCACCAAGAACCGTTATCCTTTTTTAAATTCAAAAGACCTGCGGATGAAGGTTTGGGATCACATCCGTGAAAATGCAAAACAAAAAGGAATCTTTATTGATACCATCAACGGATATTCGGATCACTGCCATTGTTTAGTTTCTCTGGGAGTAGACCAACCGATTCAAAAGACAATGCAATTAATTAAGGGAGATTCATCATTCTGGATCAACAAAAACGAATTAACGCCGAAGAAATTTGAATGGCAGGATGAATATTTTGTCTCATCGGTGTCCGAATCAATATTAGATAAAGTTAGGGCCTATATTAAAAATCAGGAAGAGCATCACAGGAAAAAAAGCATTTCAGAATGAGAAGAGTTTATCAGCAAATTAGGAATGTGGCTTTAGCCCATTCCCCTCATGAGGATGCTCTACCATCGGCTTTAGCCAAATGTTATTTCATCGATGTCAGCCACCACACATTGCCAAAAGGATCGCGCACACCCGCACTCAGACCATAATCCCTCTGGGCTAACTCATCGATTACTATGCACCCGTTGTTAACGGCTTTCCGCAGGGTTTCGGCCGCATCCTCCACATAAATGAAAAGATTGGCCGGCGCTGCATCATAACCTTCCGTAACGTCCGCAAATAAGATATTGCAGCCATTGATCTGCACTTCCGCATGCATGATCTCTGTACTATTTTCATCGCGATAACTTTTAAAAACTTCATGCGCGCCAAATACGCGCTGGGTAAACCCGATAAAATCACCTGCATTTAACAGGATCAGGTAAGGCATTAAAGGTTGATGACCGGCTGCTACTTTCATGGGAGGTAAAATATTAAATATTGAATGTAAAATAATAAATATGAAATTGCTAGTCCGCGTTGCGTTACACGCTAAGCGTTGAGCATTGCCTATCCACATCCACTTTTCACGGCTCGCGTTACTTAATAGTATCAGTAAAATACGGCTCCAGGCGCTCGCGCAATTGTCCCGGCATTACAGCCCGTTTCATTGTATGCCCCTCCATAAAATAAAGCACCACATGGCCCTTTGCCAGTAACTCCCCTTTTTCATTAAAAGCCTCCTGGTAAAAAGTGATCCGGTGTCCTTCCGGCAGTTCGTGTAAATTGGCCGTAACAGTGACCAGGTCGTCATAAGTAGCCGGACGAATATATTTGCACTGCACTTCTATTACGGGCATGATGATACCCATCGCCTCCATGGCGGCATAGGTAAAACCGAGGCCGCGGATCGACTCCGTACGGGCCACCTCAAAATAATTGATATAATTACTATGATACACCACACCCATTCTATCTGTATCCGCGTATCGTACCCTGATTTGTGTAGACGAAGTAAACATACTTGTTATTTTCCGATTGCTTTGTCCATACTATATTTTCCCGGGCCAATGATCAGGATGACCAAAAAGATGACGAGGTAAATGCCTGCTGATTCTCCCTGCCCGAAAAAGTCGCCTCCATGGGCATGGAAAAGCGCCACAAACATGGCAATGATCAAAGGAAGGGTTGCTAGGCGCGTCAGCAACCCGGCAACTACCAGCAACGCACAGAAGAACTCCGCAAAGGTTGCCAACCCCAAAGAGAGCTTTGTGCCGATATGAAAAGGATCTGCAAAGCCTCTGGCCGCTATTTGATTAAACCCCGTCAGCTTTTTTAACCCGTGATTCAGTGCCATGGCCGATCCCGAAGTAACCCGCAGCAACAGCAAGGCTACAGATACGTTGACGTCTTTATATTTTGCGCTCATCCATTTCATTAAAACAATTTTAGTAACAAACATAACAATATTTGTTGTATCATTTATTGCCGGCAGCCGGATATGGATTACAGGCTAGCGTTTGCTGCTTAGCGTCAGGCATTAAGCATTCCGCGTTAAACATTAATCGCGCTACATCCATAAAAAAACGCCCCGGAAAACCGGAGCGTCATAATTTTTTGTCAATTGACTATTCACTCTTCACTATTGCCTACCCCAGGTAAGACTTCAAGGCGCTGCTGTAGCGTGCTTTTTGCAGGCGCTTAATGGCGCGTTCTTTGATCTGGCGGATGCGTTCTTTGGTAAGATCATATTTCTGACCAATCTGCTCGATGGTTACACCATTCTCGCCGTCCAGACCAAAATAAGCATTTACAATCTCTGCTTCCCTTGGTGAAAGCGATTTCAACACGCGGCGAATTTCATTACGCAGCGAATCTTTCATCACATCATCATCCGTATCAGAACCGCCTTCCAACAGGTCGCCCATGGCCACATCTTCCGCCTCATGCACCGGTGCATCCAGTGAAGTATGACGGGTGTTGCTCTGGAAAATATTGTTGATCTCTGTTTCGCTCATCTCCAGCAGTTCAGATAATTCCTCAGTAGAAGGTTCTCTTTCATGCTCCTGTTCAAAGGCCATATACGCCTTGTTGGCTTTATTGTAGGTACCGATCTTATTCTGTGGCAAACGCACCAGACGCCCCTGCTCGGCCAAAGCCTGCAAAATAGACTGGCGGATCCACCACACCGCGTAAGAAATGAATTTAAACCCCTTTGTTTCATCAAAACGCTGAGCCGCTTTTATCAACCCCAGGTTCCCCTCATTAATCAGATCACTCAGCGAAAGCCCCTGGTGCTGGTACTGCTTGGCTACCGATACCACAAAACGCAGGTTCGCCTGCACCAGTTTATCCAGCGCACGCTGATCGCCCATCTTAATTTTCTGGGCCAAAGTGGTTTCTTCTTCAGGAGTGATCATCGAAATCTTGGAGATCTCCTGGAGGTATTTTTCCACCGCCTGAGAATCACGGTTGGTAATTTGAGTAGCAATTTTTAGCTGACGCATAATAGAATTAAATTATAATAACACTCCCGAAAGCTAAGGGATTTACCCAAAGCAATATTAACAAATTTTTAGAAACATACAAAGATACGACAGAATTTAATAAAAACCATGCAATATCAGGAACTTACTATATTATAACAGTTTTTTTTAAAGTTAGTTTCCCCTGATTAAGACGTTTTTACGGGGATCTTTCCTGTTCTTTTGCGCTGATTTAAAATAAAAATCATTATTATGCCAGACAACATCAGCAACACCGAGATCAGTTCTGCCTGCGTGGGGTGCATTCCGAAAATATCCATTTTCACATTCACCCGTATTTTTTCAATAAGAAACCGTTCCAAACCAGTAAAGACCAGGTAAATACCGAACAACACGCCGGGCACCTTAAAGCGTTTCCTGATAGCCCAGAGGATCCCGAAAATAGCAAGCGCCATTATTATTTCATAAAGCGACGTCGGAAAAACCGGAACGGGCAGATGGTTGCAGAACTTGCCTGTACAATTGGCCAGGGGCACGCCCGCTTCATTTACATTATGCGGAAAATCGTATGCAAAAAACCAATCCGGCAAAAAGCTAAGAAACCCCGGCTTGGGGAAAAAAGCATGATGATCCGAATTGTGCATAAAATAGGCAGACTGCTGTATAACAGTATTCTTAAAATCTTCGGCTGCTGCAGGAAGTATACCCCCATTGGCGGTTGTTTTAAAAGCAGCGTTATAGATACCCCAATCCCCGTCGCCCGACACCTGGCAGCCAATGCGCCCCAGCCCATAAGCGAGCATCATTACCGGCCCCATAACATCAATAAAATGAAGAAAGTTAATGTGATGCTTTCGCGTGTACCACCAAAGCGCAATGCCGGCACAAATGAGCCCGCCGTAATAGGTAAGCCCCGACATTGAAAAAAACGAAGCGGGGTCCTTCAGGAACGCATCCCAGTTTTCAAAAGTATCGAATAGTTTAGCGCCCAGCAATCCAAAAACAATGGCCAGCATGGTGATCTCACCAACGCGGTCGTGCGGCCAAACCCTTATGGTACGGGTTTCCGGCTGCGCCAGCTTTTGCTTGTTCTTATCGCGCCATTTAACGAAGGCGAAAACAACGCCCAAAAGCAAACCGGCAAGCACATTTCCCTGGGCAGAGAAAATGTACTCCTGCGGATTCATAGTGGCTGCATTCGTTAAAAAAAGTCCCAGGATCTTATAACCCAGCAAAAAGCCGAGTCCGAAATTACTCCCCAGTTCGGCAATACTTGCGGGCCTACCTACTTCTACCTTTACTTCCGTAGGGCCAAACACCCCGTCCTTGCTTTTACGCTTCAGCTCTTTGGTAAGAACAATGGAGCAGATTATAAAAGCCAGCGCTACAAAAAATCCGAACGAATTAACGAAATGCAAAAAATTCCACTCTACTCCGAAGGCGTCTTTGAAAAAGTAATACAGATTAGGATACATGCATAAAAATTGAGCACAATATTACAACTATATCGTTTAAAATAGCAGCACCCCGCAATCACAGCATCCTGTCGCATCCCAAAGCAATAAAAATGAATGCCCTGACGGTCCACCGAACAGGGCATTTTATTTTTTGCGGGGCTTTTTTGTTAAACGGTTATTGCAGGAAATTAATTGCAATAATCATCAAAAGCAGCCATCAGGTTTTGGGCGATCATTTCAGCAGAACGTCCTTCGATCTGGTGACGCTCAATAAAATGAACCAATTCCCCGTCTTTAAATAAGGCGATTGAAGGAGAAGACGGCGGATAAGGCAGCAGGTGTTCCCGTACTTTACTCACAGCGTCAATATCAAAACCGGCAAAGCTGGTGGTCAGATGATCAGGTTTTTTTTCTGCATTCGCTACCGCGATGAGCACACCCGGTCGCGCTGTTCCCGCCGAACATCCGCATACCGAATTAATAACCAATAGATTAGTTCCTTTTTGCGCCAGGGCTGATTCTACCTGATCCGGAGTGGAAAGATTCTCGAACCCATTGTCTGTCAACTCTTCCATCATCGGAATTACTATTTCTTGTGGATACATATATAAATTATGTTTAAAAAATGATAACGCAAAAGTAGTTAAAAGGTTGAACAGTAGAAAAAAGCCTCAGTGCTTCTGTGTTTCAGTGGCTAAAAAAAGCCGCGCATTTGTTGAACCGGTGCCAGATCACCTGCCATTATTATCGGGCGGGGACAGCAGAAAGCGCCAATATGTCATTTTAAAAAATGAAAAACAGACAAAATGTCTTTATTATTTCAATTGGTTGTTAATTTGATCCTGCCAATCAAATCAAATTTTAAAAAATAAAAATCCATAACAATGACAAACGTAAAATTTAACGTAACTCCCTTTGAAAGAACGCTTACCGGTTTTGTTGACGATTTCGTTACCGAAATGCCCGCCTTGTTTAAAACAGAGGTAAAAAACCCCAACATAAAAGGGTTCGCTCCCATAAATATTCTTGAAAAAGAGAATGAATACCAAATTGAGGTAGTGGCACCCGGTTTTGAAAAATCTGATTTCAAAATAAACCTTGAGCAAAATCTGTTGTCTATAGCTGTTGATAAAAAGGAAGAAACAACTGCGGCAGCCGGTAAATCTATCCGCAAAGAGTTTTATCAAAGATCTTTTAAAAGAACATTTACTGTTGACGACAAGGTAGATACGGATAAAATAGAAGCAAAATATGTTAATGGAATCTTAATAGTTACCATTCAGAAAAAGGAAATTATAAAACCGGCGTCAAAGGATATAGAAGTTCTTTAATAATAAAAAGCATATAAATTTTTCTCATAAGCAGTTAGTTTTGGTTTAGAGCCTGTTGTTTCTACAATGGGCTTTTTTTATGTGCCGCCCGAATACGTATAAATTGGCTAAGCCACGAATGCACGAAGAAAATGATTACTCTATTCGTAAAACAATGCACACAAATAGCGCCGGCGGCGCATGGAATTCGTGTTCATTTTTTTTGAATGGGGCACAATAGCTAACTGATTCGTGTATTTGTGGCAATTTTTTAAATGCAAGCGTCCTGCCCAAACAAACCGAATCGCCGTCCGGTTCGTCATAATGCAGTAAATTCGCCATTCTATTAACTGAACATTATGAATATGCTTAGAAGATCATTGTTTTTCATTGGCTTTATATCTACGATTGGAACTGTTCTAAATGCCCAGATTGTGACCGACACCACCCGCCAGGCAGGCAGCAATTCATCTTTATACCGCGGCGCCGATTCAACCTTACGCATTACAAACCTCTACCCTTTTTTTTCGCTGCATGTGGATTCCAGCCTCTCTTATCAATTGCAGATCAACAGGCCCCTGAAAAACTACTACTGGTACCTCCGGGACGCGCCCACAGGTTTAAAAATAGACAAGGACAATGGCCTGCTGACCTTTAAGGCCAACAAATCGCTGTTTATGGCGGGGCGTTTAAAATATGATAGGAAATACGAGGTCAGCATCGGTGTACAAAACCTTTCTAATCCGGCTGACCGGGTAGACACTTCCTTTACTATTTCCTTTTACAGCACAGACATACAGTACCCCAGGGTAAAACCATCGGTTGTAAGCCCGGTTTATATTGAGGAAGGCAATAAGCTGAGTTTTAACGTGCTTTGCGATAATGGCAACTTCCCCATTGAACGGATATTGGTTTCAAGCAATATTTCAATCGGCAATTTTAAACTGCCGAAAGCCTGCGACGACACCTTTGAATGGACACCGGGTTATGATTTTGTGAGCGAAAAAGATTCGGGCCAGGTAAAGATTGTTAATCTCTTATTTATGGGCACTACCCAGTTTAATTTTACAGATACGGCACGGATAAAAGTTATTGTAAAAAATGCCCTGAACTTCGACATCGCAACAAAAGATTATAAAGATGCCCTTGAAAATATGAAGGGGGCGATCCTGCGGTATAAATACACCTTTTTACAAATTGATAAGAAAATAAAAAATACCAAAGGCGTACGGTCCGGGTTCGACATTACCACGGCTACCACCACCACAACGGGAACCGTATTGGCCGCCACCACATCCGACAAAAATGCAGTAACGCCAAAAATATTACCAGGCATCGGCGTGGTAGCCCTTCCGGTAAAAGAAGCTGTAGCCCCCAACAAAACGGTTGAACAGAACCAGGCAACACTTCTAAGAGCCAATATCAAGCGGCTGGAGTATGTTTTATTTGAGAATAAATTAACCGATGACCGCGATCCATCCATTGCAACTAAAACAGAAACGCTCCGAAAAGAATTGCGGCAAAGCCAAACGCAGCTGGCGGAAGTGCCTACTGAAATGGCAGAAACCATGTCGGAGGAACAGATCAACAAATATTTTGAAAGCCCGAAAGTGCGCAAGAAATATCGTTTGCGGTAATTGCCATTGCTGGTGTTGCGCATAGCCCGGTGATGCCGGCAAAAACACCAACAAAGAAATTGCCGTTGGTGTTTTACCCCTACTCCTCCTCTGCTCAACACGCAACGACGGCGTAAAAATGAGCAACCGGAAATGCGGGAAGAGATCGTTCCCTTTGTTGGTGTTGCGCTTAGCCTGCTGATACCGGCAAAACACCAACAAAGAAAG
>JAGIAQ010000086.1 GCA_017744795.1 Niabella sp.
GGTGCGATCTACACCCAGATCCCTGATAAGTGAGGCTTTTTTCATTATTGCCTCATCCCGAAATACAACAGCGCCTCCATCAATTGTATTGGGAAGCCGGACCGTTTGAAATGAAAAAACGGTAATATCTGATCTAAGAGTGGGGGTGCCTATTTTTACGCCTTTATATTCTGATCCAAAAGCCTCAATTGCATCGTCAACTACAAATATTCCATGCGCTGCGGCAATTTTGTTTATTTCATCAATGTATCCGGAATAGCCGCAATGATGATTATGATAAATTGCTTTGGTACGAGCTGTGATTCTTAAGGAAACATCGTTAGGATCTAAGGTGCCTGTTTGAGGATCAATATCTGCCCAAATTACCTTCGCTCCTTGTGTCACAAAAGGTTGGTTGGAGGCAAGGCAGCTCATCGGCGAAGCAATAATTTCATCGCCTGGGCCAATTCCTAATGCCGAAAGCGAGAGGATCATTGCGGCGTTAAATGAATTTGCAGTTAAAACATTATTCGTATTAATGTAAGCCCCTAACTGCCTTTCGAATTCCTTTCCCCATTTGCCATAGGCAAGAGCGCCGGAATGCAAAATAGCATCCAGTTCTGGCAATTCCTCCGGCATATAAGGCTTATATAAAGAAATCATTTACCAACCTTTTTTTATAGCGTCTACGATATATTGTCTGTTCTCGTCTGATACCCACCATCCGCAGGGGATATGGATCAATTGAGAATAGAATTCATTCAGGTTGGGTAATTCCTTTTTGGAGTCCTTAAAAATACTGTGAAGATCATTCCGATGATGCAGCGGCGATGCCATAATTCCCCGAGCCTGCAAAGCACTGATGAACTCGTCCCTTTTCTCAACCTTCATTGTATACAACCAATAGGAGGGATGGGTATTATTGCTATAGGTTACCAATTGAACCCCATCGATACCTCTCAGATTGGAGTCATAAAAACTTCCGTTTGATTTGTACTTTTCAACGATCGCTCTAACAAACTTCATTTGTTCAAGCCCGATCGTTGCATTCACATTATTCATTGCATACTTAAATCCTACTTCAGTGATATCATTTTCCAGGCGGCTCTTTCCTTTGTCTAAACCAAACCAGCGCATTTTCCTTGCACGTGGCAGATTTGCAGGTTCGCGGAATGTGAGAAAACCGCCGTCGACAGTGGTCATATGCTTAATGGCCTGAAGAGAAAAGATCGTATAAGGTGAATTGGAGCCTATCGGATGTCCCTTGTATTCGGCTCCTAATGCATGAGCCGCATCTTCAATAACCGGGATTTTAAATTCCCTGGAAATTTCACCGAAAGCATCTAAATCACAAACCATCCCTGCATAATGTACTACTATAATTGCCTTTGTCTTTTTAGTGATGCACGCTCGGACACTAACCGGATCGATAAGCCCGTTTGCTTTGTCTACATCCGCCCAAACCACTTTGGCTCCTGTCATCACAATTGAAGTATTCGTCGGTTCTGCGGTCATTGCAGTACTGATTACCTCATCGCCTTTTTCGACACCACACAACAAAAGCGCTAAATGCAGCGCGTCAGTACCTGAATGCAGCGCCAGAACGTTAGGGTTTTGAATATAGTCAGCAAATTGACGTTCAAATTCATACACAGGTTCGCCTTCTGCTATATAGCCACTATACAGAATTGCTTCAAGAGCTGGCATTAAAACTTCGCGCGGCGGAATAAATGGCTTTACAAGAGGAATCATTTCCATTCTTTTAATTCTTGTTGTACATAATCAAGTGTTAATAATAATTCTTTCAACTGATCAACAGATAAGCGATTCGTGTTATGCGAATTATATTCCTGATCCATTAGCTTTGCTCCGCCTTCCTGAATATATTTTGTATAGTTTAAATCTCTGAAATCTGCAGGAATACGGTAGAAATTATCAAGATCATCTGCTTTTGACATTTCTTCTTTCGAGCAAAGTGTTTCATACAGCTTTTCTCCATGGCGTTCTCCGATAATTTGTATTTCATTACTGGCGTTAAAAAGCTCTTTAAGTGCCTGGGCTAGAATCTTAATGGTCGCTGCCGGCGATTTTTGAACGAAAGTATCACCGGGGTTTGCATGCTTAAATGCAAACAGCACCAATTCAACGGAATTGTCAAGAGACATCATAAACCGTGTCATTTCAGGATTGGTGACGGTCAGCGGCTTACCTTCTTTGATTTGTTTAATAAATAGAGGTATAATAGATCCTCGTGAACACATCACATTGCCGTAGCGAGTGGCGCAAATTACTCCGCCATTTTCTTTTACGCGTCTGTCCCGGGCCTTTGCAATGGCAATCTTCTCCATCATTGCTTTTGACATGCCCATTGTATTAATAGGGTATACAGCTTTGTCGGTACTTAATACCACCACTTTTTTTACGCCGTTCACAGCAGCGGCCTCTAAAACGTTTTCAGACCCGAGAATATTGGTTTGAACGGCTTGCATTGGATAGAATTCACAGGAGGGTACCTGTTTTAAGGCGGCGGCGTGAAAAACGAAACCAACCCCTGCCATGGCATTATTTATACTTAGAAAATCTCTGGTATCTCCGATTACAAAATTTAGCTTGTCATTTTTATATTCAATACGCATGTCTTCCTGCTTCTTTTCATCGCGACTAAAAATGCGGATTTCCTTTAAATCGGAATTTAAAAAACCTTTGAGCATGGCATTTCCAAAAGACCCGGTGCCTCCGGTGATCATCAAAACTTTGTCTTTGTACATTTATTTTCTAAATTTATTTTTTAGTATTTCCCAAAAACCATTACGACTCTCCTGACTATATCCATATCCGTATCCGTATCCATATCCGTATCCATAAGAATTCTTGGGTTGTGCATCATTTAAAACGGTCATTAAATGATTTAGCTTTTTATTCTGGTATACATCATCTACAATATTTATCTGTTCTTTGAATGTATAATTGTAGCGAACAACATAGATGCTGAGGTTAGCGAAACGACCCAATGTAAATGAATCTGATACTTGGCCTATAGGAGGTGAGTCTATCAGGATATAATCATACTGGTTTTTTAATTTTTCAAAAAGTTCATTGATACGATCGCTCAACAAGAGCTCAGAAGGGTTAGGAGGAATGGGGCCTGCGCCGATAACAAACAAGCCATTTACTTCCTTTACGGCAGTGACAATGTCTCCGGTAGTGAGCTGGTTGTTAACGACAAAATTGGAAATGCCATTTTGAACCTGGATATTCAGTCCTTTTAATAGTTTGGGTTTACGCAGGTCAAATTCCAGTATCACCACCTTTTTACCACTCAATGCCAGGCTGGCACCCAGGTTAGTACAGAAAAAAGTTTTTCCCTCACCAGACATACTGGAAGTGGTCAGGATAACTTTATCTTCCTTGCCCAATGTAGCGAACTTTAAATTGCTCCGGATGAGTCGGAACATTTCCGATATCGGGCTGCGGCTATTTTCTATTACTACCAACTCGTGATCGGTTTTTACATGCATGATCTCTCCCAAAATAGGCACGTTAGTTTTACCCGTAATATCCTTTTGAAGTTTTATCTTATCGTTGAGCAGGTCCTTCAGATACATTACCAGGAAGGGAATGAGCAGTCCTAAAATAAGTCCTCCTAATAGAATAAAAGATTTTTTGGGCGCGATAGGTTTATTAGTGGCGGCTGTATCGTCAATGATCCGGGAATTGGAAACCGTAGCCGCTTTTGAAATTAATGATTCTTCTTTTTTCTTGAGCAGGTATTCATAAATAGCCTCCTTGATACCCTGCTCCCTTTTGATTTCCAGCAATTGCCGCTCTACGGTCGGTATGGTACGAACTTTCGCCTGGAAATTTCCCAAGTCATTGTTAAGTGCCCCGTTGGTAACATTCATTCCTTTCTCAATATTCCGAAGGTTTTCTTTAATACTGCCGCGCACATCTGCAATACTTTTGTCAAGGTTTTGCACGATGATATTCGTGGGCTCCACTGTGGCCAGCGCCTGTTGTTTTTTTAACTGCAGTTCGTTATAAGTATGTACCAGGCTGTTTAGGGTTGGGTCCTCGATTCCGAGGGAACTTGGCACCAATGTGTTTTCATTACCCGGCTTATTAATATAAGCCTGGATTGACCCCAACACATTTTTCTTTAATTTCGATTCCTCCAATTTCTGATACACATCATGGGACTGTTTTAGATATTGATCTACATCGGATGTGATATCGGTCACCTGGTGTTCCTGTTTGAAACTGGCTACCCGTTGTTCCACTCCCGACAATTCGGAAACCAACGTACGCAGCCGGGCATCAATAAAGTTGACCGTGTTTTCTGAGATCTGGTTTTTGTCATTAATAGCTTCCTGATTGTAAACTGCAATTAGTTTGTTAATAATATCAATTGCTTTTTGCGGAACAGGATCGTTCAATGTAAGTAATATGGCGCTGGCCATTTTTTCGCTGGCAGCGATCTCCATTTTTGTATTATAAATGTTAGCATATTCGTCAATGTTATTAAATCGGATACTCAAACCTTCACCGTTTATCTTTGAAAATGCAGAGGTTTTATTAATAACAAAGGAACCAAAGGGCTGTGTTATCACTTCCCCAAACTTAAAATTTTTGGAACTGCCATTTCCCGTTAGTGTAAAGCTATTTTCACTACGTAGGTTAATAGTAAAAACTGCGTTTTGATCATTTATCATAGAGTCTCGGAAAGCAGAGTCCGTAATAATTGAAAAAGGTCTATCATTACCATAAGCTTCAGAAGTGCGAATCCTGCCTTTCACAAACTGGGTAACCTGTAAGCCCTGTAATTGTCGAAAAGCTTTTTGTAGCAGGCTTTTACTTTTTAATACCCGGATTTCATTATCGATATTTTTAGTTCCTTTAAAAACATCTAAATCGGAAAAAGCTGCTGAAGCATCTCCCAGACCGCCTCCTCTTCTGTCGTCTTTTACAAGGAGCTCGGCGCTGATCTTATAAACAGGTGTGGCCCAACGCAGGTAAGCCAATGCCAAAATCAAACAACCAATAACTCCGACCACAAACCAATACCAGTTGCGGGTATAACGGGTAATTTCCGCCTTTAGGTTGATCTCCTGGGGTTGTTTTTCTGAGATGTCCGTTTGTTGCTTTGCACTCATGCGATTAAATGAAAATTGATCGGTTATTTTATTCTGGAACTTATTGTAGTCACCAATACGGCGATTGCAGAAATAATAGCTGTTGTAATGGCTATTTTGGGATAATTTACAGCCGCTTTATTATTATCATTCTTCTCCTTATTATCTGGCTGTACATACACCACATCATTTTGCTGCAGCTGGAAATAGGGTGATTCGAATACGTTTTTATCATTAAGATTCAGGGCTTTGATGGTGCGGACACCCTCTTTCTCCCGGATCACCAGCACCTTGTCGCGCAAACCATAAGCAGTCATATCTCCTGCCAATCCAAGGGCCTCCAGCACATTAACGTGCTCATCAGGTACCGTGAATGAGCCGGGCTTTGTTACCTCACCGATAACAGTTACCCGGTAATTAAGGAAGCGGATATTAACAATCGGGTTTTTGGCTGATTTGGCCACTTCATCCGTGATTTTTTTTGCGGCTTCCTCTTTGGTAAGTCCCGCTAATTTAACCATACCCAATACCGGCAGGTTTACCTGGCCATTCTCATTAACAAGGTACCCGTTACGCGAAATGTCGTCACGAACTGCCGTTTGGTTAGTAGCAGGATTAGTGGTGGCAATTGTAGGTACGGCTCCTGAGCTGAACAGTTGATTGTATTCCGGGCTTAGTGTTGTGATGGTGATATTCAACAGATCACCGTTCTGTATTTTAGCTGCAACCGCGTTGGTGATGTTATTCGTATAATCCTTATCCAGATCGCTGAAATATACGAGATTACGGTTAGTAGTGGCACATGAAGCCAATAAAAGGAGGATAAAAGGGTAAAACAGCAGAAATTTAAATGGATTTCTAGGGGTTCTTTTTTGTATCATCATAAAAATCAATTATTTATGGGTCGAACAATTTGCAAAGATAAAAGTTGCCTGAATAAGTACCGAATTTAATTGCCAGGATTTCTGACAAGACCATTAATTCCGCGTAAATCTTCGCCTTCTGCAGGGGCATTCTGGGGAGTTGCTCCGCTCGTCGTTGAGAAAAATTTTCCCCCGGGGTCGTTGCCTGTGCTCCGAACTTTAAACCTTAAACTTCAAACATTTCTAATAATTGCTTATTTTCGATGCCGATTAAGCAGAAAAAATTATGCCACAAGATACCGTACGACAATTTTTGGATTTTGAAAAACCGATCAAGGATCTTATTGAAGAAATTGAACTAACGAAGGAGCGTTCGGAAAAAACAAAGATCGATCTGTCGGACCAGGTACAGCAACTGGAGCAAAAAGTAACCGAAACCCGCAAGGATATTACCCGCCATCTTACGGATTGGCAGCGGGTACAGCTGAGCCGCCACCCGGATCGCCCCTATACGCATAAATATATTGAGCTGATGACGGAAAATTATGTGGAGCTCTATGGCGACCGTAATGTGAAGGATGACAAAGCTATGGTGGGTGGTTTTGCCACACTGGGCGGACAAACCGTGATGATAATTGGTCAGCAAAAAGGTTCCAATACTAAAAAACGCCAGTTGCGTAATTTTGGTATGGCAAATCCTGAAGGCTATCGCAAGGCGCTGCGCCTGATGAAGCTGGCGGAAAAATTTAATAAGCCGATTGTTACTTTAATTGACACGCCGGGCGCTTTTCCTGGACTGGAAGCCGAGGAAAGAGGGCAGGGGGAAGCCATCGCCCGCAATATTTATGAAATGATCCGCCTGAAAGTGCCGGTGATCTGCGTGATCATTGGCGAGGGCGCCAGCGGCGGGGCCTTGGGCATTGGGGTGGGCGACCGGGTTTTTATGATGGAAAATACCTGGTACACCGTTATTTCCCCGGAAAACTGTTCTACCATTCTCTGGCGCAGCTGGGATTTTAAAATGAAAGCTGCAGAACAGCTGAAACTGACTTCCTCTAAAATGAAGGAATTTGGCCTGATTGATGGTATTATACCCGAGCCCGATGGCGGCGCTCACTGGGACTATAAAATAGCGGCTGAAAATCTTAAAAAGCAACTGATCCAATCTATAAAGGAACTGAAGGCCCTGGAGCCGCAGGAGCGCATCGATGGCCGGATCGAAAAATTCTCTAAAATGGGCTTCTGGGAGGAATACAAATAGTGAATAGGCAATAGTGAATAGCTAGTAGGGAAGTCTGAATACTAAGAACTGATAACTGAATACTGAAATCTGATACATGTCATTACAACAAAAATTTACTGGAACAGGAATTGCAATTATAACGCCTTTTAATGACGATCGGTCCATCGACTGGGCGGCTTTTGAAAACCTGATCAATTTCTGGATCGAAAATAAAGTGGAATACCTCGTGGCGATTGGGACTACCGGGGAGAGCGCTACGCAAACCCGTGAAGAAGAACAGGAAGTGTTTGATTTTGTGAAAAAGATCACCAGCGGGCGGGTACCCCTGGTGGCGGGCGTTGGCGGTAACGATACACATGAAGTGCTGGATGCTTTTAGAAAAATGAAACTGGAGGGCTATGATGCCATTCTTTCGGTTTCCCCTTATTATAATAAACCCAGGCAGGAGGGCATCTATCAGCATTATAAAGCATTGAACGATGCAGCGCCGCTGCCTATTATAATGTATAACGTACCCAGTCGTACCGGTATGAGCGTTTCGGTTGAAACAACCCTGCGCATTGCACACGACTGCAATAATATTTTTGCTACTAAAGAGGCTTCGGGCAGTTTTGAGCAGATCAACCAGATCATGAAAAACAAACCGGCAGATTTTATGCTGATCAGTGGTGATGATGCCATCACTTTGCCGATGATCGCCTGCGGCGCGAAAGGGTTGATCTCTGTGATCGCGAATGCTTACCCCAAAGAATATTCTGATATGGTGCGCCTTTGTCTGGCAGGAAAATTTGAAGAGGCGCTGCCGATCCATTTAAAATACCTGGATATGGTGGACGCTTTATTTAAAGAGGGCAGCCCCTCCGGTGTTAAATATGTGCTGAATAAAATGGGGTATTGTAAAAATACGATGCGGTTGCCGGTGGTGCCGGTGAGTGAAGCACATGCAGCGAAGCTGGACACCTTGATGGCTGCGGTTGCGGGTTGACCCTGAAACAAGTCCAGGGTGACAGGTTTGGGCCAGGTTTAGGCTCCGAAACAAGTTCAGGGTGACATCTCGTTAAGGTATGTCATTCAGTCGTTACACGGATGTCATCCCGGACTTGTTCCGGGATTTATTGTACCAGCGCAACCTTATACCACCAATCTACTTTTCCGCCTGCGTTTGCCATAACGTTCCTGTCGCCACCTTCTGATGCTTCGTCCCTACGCATACCGCCGCCATGGCCGCCACCTCCACGCATGCCCCGGCCACCCATACCACCACCGTGCATGCCGCCACCGCCGGCACTTACATGTGTTTGAGGGGTTCCATGTCCGCCGTACGAACCACCGTTTCGCTTCATTTCAGCAATGCTGATGCCGATGACCGTATTGTTTTTATTGATGCTTAACGCGCTGCGCGGAATGGCTGCCACATACCGGAAAAACCCATTGGCGTCCGTAGCCGCTGTAAATTGAAAAGAGGTGCTGTTATTTATATCAATTACCTCTACTTTACCATTGGCATTCAGTGCTGCCTGTTGGTGAAAGGCAATATCATTGTGATTGTCGGTTTTGCGTGTTTCCGGGGCGGAATGGTCGGGGGGAGCACCTTGTTGGGATTGAGGGTGTTTATCATTCGCAATCGTATTATAAGGGTATTGAATATATCTTCCGGCATCTTTTGATTGTGAAGGGCTGAAATAGATCTTTACGCCTTCCCTGAGTATCCGCATTTTAGAACCGGCATTGTCCGTTTCCAGGATGACGTAAAAATTTTTATCGTCGTTCCGGAAATCATACCGGATATGCGTTTGGTCATCATAAAACCGGGAAGGGTAGGCCTGTGTGGTGGCTGCATCCATATGGAGCGCCTCAGCGGGGAGCAACTTTTTGCTGCCGGAGCAAGCAGTGCACAACAGGGCCATAGCGGCGGCCGGGATCAGTAGGGAACGCATAGATATTATCTGTTTTTCAGTAGGACTCCTTTTGTAAAAAATAATTGCACGCGGGAGCTGTTAATTATTTTCAAAAAGGGAAGCAAAGGCAAGCAAAAAACTTATTCTATGAGTTTCCGGGACGCCGGAGAAGCGGGGAAGTATTACTTCTGACTTACCGTCTTGCCGCCTTTCCGGCTACACTACATTCTTTCCGGCACGTTAATACCCAATAGCGCCATTGAGGCTTTGATGGTTCCTGCCGTCAATGAACAAATCTTCAAACGCAGCGCTTTCTTTTCATCAGACTCAGCATTGCGCACCGAATGCGCCGTATAAAAACTATTAAATAATTTGGCCACACCAAAAGCGTAAATGGCCAGTAGTGAGGGGTTATGCTCTGCGGCAGCCTGCTTTACAATAGTTGGAAACTGTTCCAGCAATACCAATAATTCCTTTTCAAGGGGAAGCAGGGCTGTTGCTGCAACTGCTGTTTCTTTTAAAGGCTCATTACGCAAAATCGATTTGATCCGTGCGTGGGTATATTGTATAAACGGACCGGTAAAGCCCTGGAAATCGATGCTCTCTTCCGGGTTGAACACCATTCGTTTTTTGGGGTCTACCCGCAACAGGAAAAACTTAAGCGCGCCCAGGGCAATGGTATCATATAATGCGGTTAGCTCCTCTGCTGAGAAGTCTTTAACCTTGCCCAGTTCTTCGGTTTTTGCGGCGGCCACTTTAACCAATTCATCCAGCAGATCATCGGCATCCACCACCGTACCCTCTCGGGTTTTCATACGACCGCTGGGCAATTCCACCATGCCATAACTGAGATGGTAAATGCCATCAGCATAGGGCTTATGTAACTTTTGCAGGATCAGCTTTAATACTTTCATGTGATAGTTCTGCTCATCAGCGATCACATAAATGCTTTGGTCATAGGGAAAATCCTTATATTTTTCATCGGCCAACCCCAAGTCCTGTGTAATATATACGGCTGTGCCGTCTTTTCGTAATACCAGTTTTTCATCCAGGCCCTCATCGGTTAAATCGATCCACACACTGCCATCTTCCTTTTTGAAGAAAACGCCATCGCTCAGTCCTTGTTCTACAAACTGCTTTCCCAAAATATAGGTATCACTCTCGTAATAAATTTTATCAAAATCGGTACCGATGCGTTTGTAAGTCGCCTCAAAGCCGCTATAGACCCATTGGTTCATTTTTTTCCAAAGGGCAATGACTTCCGGCTTGCCGGCTTCCCAATCTACCAGCATTTGCTGTGCTGCTTTCATTATGGGCGCTTCCTTTTCGGCGTCTTCTTTGCTCAGTCCCTGGCTTACTAAGTCTGCAATCTGTTCCTTATGTTTTTGCCCGAACAACACATAATAATCACCTACAAGGTGATCGCCTTTGATCCCAGTAGACTCAGGCGTAGCGCCGTTCCCATACAACTGCCAGGATACCATCGATTTTGAAATATGGATACCCCGATCGTTAGAAATACAGCATTTCTCTACTTCACAGCCGGCCGATTTCAGAATTTCCGAAATAGACCAACCCAGGAAATTGTTTCTTAAATGCCCCAGGTGCAGCGGCTTATTCGTGTTGGGAGAGGAATATTCCACCATCACTTTGGCGGGATTGGTGGTTTCCCTGCCCAGGGAAGCACTGTTGAAATTTTTATCAAGATAACTGATCCAGAAACTTTCTGCAATAGAAAGATTTAAAAAACCTTTGATCACATTAAATCCTGTAATTAATGCCGGATGGTCGGTTGTAAGCTTTGTGCCGATTTCCTGCCCCAGGTCTTCCGGCTTCTTTTTAAACTCTTTTACGAATGAAAATAATACAACGGTATAATCACCTTCAAACTCCGGTTTGGTGGTATTAATGGCGATTCCCAACGGGTTAAAATCCTTTTGATACAGCTCTTTTAATGCTTCTGCTACAACGGGCCTCAGTATATCCACAATGCTCATTCCTTTCAAATTTGTTGCAAATTTAAGGAACGCGGGCGCAGAAATCATTTTAATAAGGAATATCTTCGCGCCGGATGAGGCAACACTTACATAGCGTCAGGGACTTTATTCTTCCTGTTATTGATTTTTTTTATCCTCCGTTTAAGCGGCTGATGCCGCTGCAAACCTTTCGTTATGCGGTTTCAGGCGCCGGAAACACATTTCTGGGATTGGTGGCCTACTATATTACCTACAAATTTATCCTTGAGGGGCGCGATTTTCATTTTGGCTTTTACGCGTTTAAATCGCACGTAGCGGCATTGGTAGTTTCCTTTATCGTAACCTTTCTTGTTGGCTTTTTTTTAATGAAATACGTGGTCTTCGACGATAGCAAGATCCGCGGCCGGGTACAATTATTCCGCTACCTGCTGGTTTGTGTATTTAACCTGACGCTGAACTATATATTGCTGAAAATAGCTGTTGAAAGCTGGCATATTTACCCAATATTTGCGCAAATAGGCACCACGGTAGTTGTTATCCTGTTCAGCTACCTGGCCCAGCGGCATTTTAGTTTTAAAAAAGAAACCGAACCAAGCTACCTTGAAGAAGAATGATGAATATTGAATGTAGCATTTAAAATTTTTGAATTGGATATTTTACATTCTACATTATAATTTAAAATCCATTCCTGCCACTTTCAACGAAAAATCACCACTGCAATAGGCGCGTACTGCCAGCCAGCCGGTTTGTGGAAAGATTCCGGAAACGGTAATATCCTGCACTGTTCCTGCTCCTGAAATCCCTTTAACAAAAGACCGGTTGAGCTGCTGACTGATATTGGTTCTGGCGGTAGTAAGAATGGGCGTAAGATCGTAACGCGCCAGGGTTTCGATAGTATTGGTGATCTTTTTTGAAAATAACCAGTCGGCTGTTTTCAGCAACGCGTTTTTAGATTGCAGTTCGAAGTCCACATCCGTCAGCTGCAGGGTCCTGGAATCGGCGTAATACAAGGGTTTCCCGGTTACATAAAAGGAGCCGCTATTGGTGCCGGTAAAACGCACCTGTATCACCAGCCGGTTGTCCTGGCTGCCCAGTAACCGGCAGTCCTGGAACACAAACCGTTTTTTGATAAAGGCTTTGTTGAATACAAATTCTTTTCCTTTAACCTGTGTCGTCAGCAGCCGGCTGAGCGAATCATAGTTCATCACCAGGTCTGCATAAATGCGAAACCCCTTATCGCGACTAAAATTACCGATATGGGGCACGGGAGCTATAAGGGGTGCGGGTTGTTCAAAACGTATGATGGGCTTCGCGGCCAAACCGATTCCGATCTGTAGCTGATCATTTACAGCACTGATATTGTTGATGCGTATTCTTTGCGGATTCAGCTGCAGCCATCCCATATTATTAACATTGTAAGGCGTATTCATTATGTTCCAAAGCTGTTGGAACTTAGGCTTCAGATCAATGCGCCCATAGCTTTTTTCCATATCAGCTTTCGACTGATCCAGTTCTTTTTTCAACGCGTCCAGTATCGAAGCAGTGATGTCCTGCCCCCAGAAGCAAACGGTGCAGCGATCCAGCGGTTCGGGCTCCCGGCGCGTCACCTGCATTTTTATGCTGTAGTTGGTCATTAAGAACAGGTTCACCGTTAACCCTACTTTTACTTTTCGTTCGCCTTCTTCAAACCCGCACTGGCAGGCAGGTGTCCATGGGGTGATCGCTTTCCCGTTTACGCAAGCCCGTGTGGATCCGATGATCTTATAATAGCCCGTGAAGGCAATATCGATCGTTGTATTTTTTATAGAGAATTGCAGCGGTCCTCTCCGGAAACTGTATTTATAGCGAATGCCGCAGCCTTCCTGCACCCAGCTATTTGGAAAATTGGGCGATGAGAACAATGTATCAACTTTTTTATTGGCTAACGCAAAGAATGGCGCCAGGTTGATCTGAACCGGGATATCGATATTGGATTCAGGAATGGCTGCTGCCGGATAGGCCGGCGCCGATAGTTGTGGGGCGGGAGTATTAATAGCCGGCTGTGCAACAAGAAATTTAACAGGGAGGCAACAAAAAAGAAAAAGGGCAATGAAATATTTTGTCATGAAATAAAAGTACCGGTTTCCGGTGATTTCGTTTTTTAACCAATGCAAGAAGCGGTTTCAAAAACAGTGCCGGGCCGGGAAAACGGTAAGGCGGCAAATCAAAGGTAATTTAAAAATAATACCTTCCCGTGTTTCCGGCTTCCCGGCATTTGATACAGCGTTACTCCGGACTTGCTTCTGCCTCCGTTGTCTTTTTTTCACTTTCCGGATCGGCACTCCACCCACCCACCGGCACAAGACCCCAATGGTTCTCATCGGCACTATCGAAATCGATCTTATGCTTTTCGGGAACGGTTCCGTCAACCAAAGCCCCTTGTTTTATTGAAGGAAATATTTCTTCAAACGTGAACATGGCCGTTAAAGATACGCGCCGGTAAATATGCGAGCGGGTGATGGCTTTTACGTTGTCGAGCCCTGCGGCTCCCATCAATTCAACAAAAGTGGCAACGGTGTTTTTATGAAAGTTGGCCACGCGCTGCTTCTTATCATCCACAACCAGGCCCCGGGTGTATTTGGGGTTTTGAGTAGCCACGCCGGTAGGGCAGCGGTTGGTATTACAAAGCAATGCCTGTATACAGCCTACGGCCAGCATCATCGCCCGTGCGCAATTGCAGGCATCCGCGCCCAGCGCAATGGTGCGCGCAATATGGAATCCTGTGGTGATCTTTCCCGAGGCGATGATCCGGATATGATGCCGGATATTCAACCCTCTTAAAATATCATCCACAAAGGCAAGCCCGTCTAAAAGCGGGGCGCCCACATAATTGGAGAATTCCTGTGGAGCCGCTCCTGTGCCACCTTCGCCGCCATCCACGGTTATAAAATCGGGAAAGGTATCATGCGTGATCATTGCCTTACAAATTGCTATAAATTCACTTTTATGACCGATGCACAATTTGAAACCGACAGGCTTTCCTCCTGATAATTCCCTGAGTTGTTGAATAAATTGAATTAACCCTTTAGGCGAACTGAATGCCGTATGATAGGGCGGCGATTCTACAGTAGTGCCCGGGGCAACGTGCCGTATTTTCGCAATTTCCGGTGTGTTCTTCGCCGCAGGCAAAATACCACCGTGCCCTGGCTTGGCGCCCTGTGAAATTTTGATTTCGATCATCTTCACATTGGGGAGCTGCGCTTTTTCCGCAAATAGTGGGGGGGAGAAGTTGCCTTTATCATCGCGACAGCCGAAATAACCGGTGCCGATCTGCCAGATGAGGTCGCCGCCATGTTTGAGGTGGTACTCGCTCAAACCGCCTTCCCCGGTATTGTGCGCAAAATTCCCGATGCGTGCGCCGGCATTCATGGCCTCAATGGCATTGGAGCTCAATGATCCATAGCTCATTGCCGAAATATTTAAAATACTCCCGTTATAGGGCTGCCGGCAATCCTTATTGCCAAACACCACGCGGGGATCATGATTGATCGTATTAAAATTTTTTGGCGCTATTGAATGGCAGATCCACTCATACCCAGGGGCATATACATCCAGCTGGGTGCCAAAGGGCATGGTATCGTTGTCCTCCTTAGCGCGTTGGTACACGGTAGAGCGGTCGATCCGGTTCAGCGGGCGCCCGTCAATATCTGATTCAATAAAGTATTGATAAATCTTTGGTCGCAATTCTTCCATTACATAGCGTAACCGCCCGAATACAGGGTAAATGCGCCGGATGGTGTGCCGGGTTTGGAGCATGTCGTAATAGCCCATACATGAAATAACCAATAGTACCACAAACACTACGTACCAGTTTCTGCTGATATAATATGCCAGAAAAAAGGTGATCACAAGCGACAGGAGCGAAGCAAAAAGGAAAATGCGTCTCATAGAACAAGGATTCAATTAACAGCGAATGTAGGAATAAAACGGATGCTGAACGCTCAATGCTGAACGCCAGCATTGAAATGTTAAATAAGAAATATTGAATAAGGAATGTAAAAGGGCATTGGCTCTATAACATTCAGTATTCGTTCTTTTTGATGTTTTTTAATCGGGGCAGAAAGCATTTGAACGGACAGTATTTGAATATTTTATATTGATAATTTATCATCATTTTCTAAAAAAAAATACGGGAATCATGACAAAAAATACATCCCGATAAAAAGAGAATCGAACTTCCTGACACTGATGTTACTAAGAAGGAGTTACGCCGGGCAGTGAAAGGTCAAATCAAGCGGAACGGCGGTTTTGACGCCGTTAGACGACTTTTCAAAAATAGAGTAGCAGGAAGGCGTCACAACCAGGCCTGCAGCGCAGATAGCGTGAAACGGCAGACGTCAAACGATAAACGCCGAATGCTCAACGCACAATGGATCACCTGAAACTTGTAACCTGTAACTTGAAACATCCCTTACAGCAGCCCTTCGTCCGCAAAACTATAATACCCTTCGTCGCTGACGATAATATGGTCTATAACTTTTATGTCAAAGAAACCGGCGGCTTCCTTTATTTTATTGGTAAGGTAGGCATCTGCCCGGCTGGGCGATAAATTACCGGAAGGGTGGTTGTGCGAGAGGATGATGCCTACTGCGTTTTTCTCCAGGGCTTTTCTGAGGATGATGCGCGGATCGGCCACGGTGCCGGTGATACCGCCTTCGCTTACTGTTTCATAATGAATAATATTATTGTTCTGGTTGAGGTATAGTACCACAAATACTTCATGTGAGTGATCCTGAAGGATGGTGCGCAGGTAGGCGCCGATCTGCTTGCTGCCGGCAGTAATTTCCCGTCCGGTGGGCCGGTCCGCCTGTCTTCGGCGCCCCAGTTCAAGAGCGGCACAGATGGCCACGGCCTTTGCTTCTCCAATTCCCCGGATGCGGGTGAGGTCAGCAACGGTCATCTTGCCCAGTTCGTTCAAACTATTATTCCCCAATTGCAGGATCTCCTTGCCCAGGTCCAATGCCGATTTACGTGAAGTGCCATTATGAATAAGGATGGCTAATAGTTCTGAATTGCTGAGGCGGGTAGTGCCGTGAAGGATTAATTTCTCCCGCGGGCGATCGTCCTTCGCCCAATCTTTGATGGTGTTTTTAGGTTTCATTCCCGTAAGGTACAAAATGATTGTGGCTATAAAAATTTTTTAAATGCTTGGGTAATTGTGCAAGTTATTAATATCTTCGCCGCTCATTCGTATTAAACATGGAACTTCCGGTTTTTAACATGCATTCAGCCAAAATTTTTGCCGGCTCGGCATCGAAACAATTAGCAGAAGAAATATGCGGCCGCTACGGCTGCACCTTAGGAGAAGTGCACACCCAGCGCTTTAGCGACGGCGAAATTTATGTGAATTTCCTGGAAAGCGTGCGGGGCGACTATGTGTTCCTGATTCAGAGCACTTATGCACCTTCTGATAACCTGATGGAGCTGCTGCTGATGATTGACGCGGCAAAAAGAGCATCGGCTTACAAAGTGATCGTGGTAATGCCTTATTACGGGTACGCCCGCCAGGACCGTAAGGACCGGCCGCGGGTGGCAATTGGTAGTAAGCTGGTTGCCAATATGTTAACGGCGGCAGGGGCGGATCGTCTGATCACCATGGACCTGCACGCCCCCCAGATCCAGGGGTATTTCGACATCCCCGTGGATCATTTGGACAGCCACGCAGTTTTTATCCCTTATGTTGAGCAATTACAGCTGGAAAACCTTACCTTTGCGGCCCCGGACGTGGGAGCAACGAACAGGATACGTGAAATTGCTTCCTATTTTAATGCGGAAATGGTGATTTGCGATAAGCACCGGAAACGGGCAAATGAGATCGCCAGCATGCGGGTAATTGGAGATGTGGAAGGCCGGAACGTGGTTATTATTGATGATATCTGCGATACGGGCGGCACACTGGCAAAAAGCGCCGGACTGATCATGGAAAAAGGAGCGAAGAGCGTTCGGGCAATGATCACGCACCCTATATTAAGTGGCAAAGCTTACGAAAATATAGAGAACAGCGCCTTGCAGGAATTAGTGGTTTGTGATACCATCCCGCTGCGCAAAGAAGGAAACAAAATAAAGGTGATCACCGTGGCGAATCTTTTTGCGGTAGCGATCAAACACGCGTTTGAAAATAAAAGTATCACAAGTCTGTTTGTGCACTCCAATTTAAGAACGTCGAATCCATAGTAAATTAAACAACAACATAAAAATGAAAACAATTACAATCGAAGGACAACTGAGGACCGAATTTGGCAAAAGAGCCACCCGCCAGATCCGCTCTCAGGGCGCCGTGCCTGCTGTAATTTATGGGGGTGCTAAAGAAATCAACTTCAGTGCACCGGCGGCAGCATTTAAAGGACTGGTTTACACGCCTAACTTTCAGTTGGCGGAAGTAAAACTGGACGGAACTACTTACAGATGTATTCTGAAAGATCTGCAGTTCGACAAAGTAACCGATGAGCTGATCCACCTGGATCTGCTGGAACTTACTGACGACAAAAAAGTGGTAGCAGCAATTCCCGTTAAATTTACCGGAAGCGCTAAAGGGGTAAAAGATGGCGGACGCTTTGTTTCCAAGATCAAATCCCTGAAAGTAAAAACTCTTCCCAAATACCTGAAAGAGGTGATCGAAGTGCCCGTTGATAATTTAGATATCAATGAAAACATTCGCGTAGAAGATGTGGTAGCTGAGAACATGGAGATTATGAACTCTCCGCGTATTCCTATTGCTTCTATTGTTATGACAAGACAATTGAAGCAGGAAGAAGCTGCAGCTAAGAAATAATTTTTACAAAAAAATAAAAAAGCCCGCATCCTGCCGATGTGGGCTTTTTTATTTTTAGAGTTGTTTAAACTTTTGTAGAAATTGGATCTCCCGCTGATTCTAAGCAGATTTAATACACCGCAGATGCCCGCAGATTGGTTTTCTGCGAAAATCTGCGCAAAAAAATCGGCGATGATCTGCGGGAAATGCAAAGAAAATCTGAAAGTCTAAAC
>JAGIAQ010000087.1:0-6690 GCA_017744795.1 Niabella sp.
ACATTTTTTTGCAAAAATGGAATCCAATTCCAGATTTGCATATTTTTGCAAAAATGGAATTGAAGATGATACCGAGAGCAATATTGCCGGAAGCCAAAGAAATGCTGCAGCAGTTCCGGACGCTGTGCATTACCGGACCGCGCCAAAGCGGCAAAACAACACTAAGCAAAATGCTTGCTGGCACCAGGCCCTATGTCAGTTTTGAGAACCCAAGCGTGCAAAATGAAGCCGAACAAAACCCTGAAGCGTTTTTAGCACAATACAAAAACGGAGCAATCCTCGACGAAGTGCAGCGGGTACCGGATATTTTCCGCTACCTGCAAGGCATACTGGACCATAATAATAAACGCGGGCAATTTATTTTAACTGGTTCAAATAATTTTTTATTGCAGGAGCAGGTTTCACAATCCCTGGCAGGCAGAGCCGGTTATTTATCTCTGTTGCCACTGAGCTACGCAGAGCTCGTAAAGGCTAAATTGAACAAGCCTGATGTAAACCAACATATCATTAGAGGCGGTTATCCGGAAATATGGGCAGAACAGTTAAAGCCCGACAAATGGATGAGCAGTTATATACAAACTTATGTTCAGCGGGATGTGCGCCTGATACGTAATATATCTAACCTGTCAATGTTTAACCGGTTTATTCACTTATGTGCCAACTATGCGGGGCAAATCTTAAACCGGGACGAGCTGGCAAAACAAGTTGGTGTGGACACAAAAACCATATTGGCATGGCTTGGCTTACTGGAAAACAGTTACATTCTTTTCCTGTTACCGCCCTGGTACAATAATCTGAATAAAAGAATTATTAAAAGCCCCAAACTTTATTTTTACGATACTGGCCTTCTTTGTCATTTACTGAATATAAAAAGCGCCGACGCACTGAAAAAAAGCAACAGCTACGGAAGCATATTTGAAAATTGGGTGATTTCAGAAATCCGGAAAAATAATTTCAATGCCGGAATAGCCAACGGAATGTATTATTTCAGAGACAGTACAGGCAATGAAGTGGACCTCATACTTGAACGCGAAAACAATCCTGCAGCGATTGAAATAAAAGCAGGAACAACATTTAATACCCCCATGCTGAAAGGAATACAATACTGGCAAAAGTATCAACCCGGCAACCAAACAAGCATTTTGCTATACGGCGGCAAGGAAACAAAAATAATCAATGACAAAACAAGCGTAGTGGCCTGGCACGAGGTGGACGATATTTAAGCGATTTATTTTTTATACACCTCCGGATTTACGATCGTGGGCAGCGGTGCGCCTGTTAAGCCGGCAATAACATTGCGGGCAGATAAGACGGCCATCTGATCGCGCGTTTCCTCAGTGGCGGAACCAATATGCGGCAGTATGCATACATTGGGCATTTTTAATAATGGATTCTCGGGCGCCATGGGCTCGGGATTGGTTACATCCAGCCCAGCCCCCCAGATAGTTTTTTGATCCAGCGCTTCTTTCAGATCGGCCTCATTGTGCAAACCGCCCCGTCCGGTATTTATGAAAATGGCCCGGGATCTCATTTTTGAAAAAGCGTTTTTGTTGAATATATTTTTTGTCTGGGGCGAAAGATTGGCGTGCACTGAAAGCACATCACTTTGTGCCAGCAGCTCCTCAAAACCAACATAGCGGGCGCCCAATTCTTTTTCTGCTCTTTCATTCCGGTTCCGGTTATGGTAGATGATCTCCATATCAAAAGCCGCTCTGCACTTCTTTGCCATCTCAAAACCAATGCTTCCCAAACCGAAAACACCCAGTGTTTTTCCATACAATTCTATTCCCAAATCGGCAATTGGTTCAAACTCCTGCCATTTTCCGTCCAGTATTTTATGATAATTGTAAAACGCTTTGCGTGATACCGCCAGCATTAACAGGAAGGCAGTATCTGCCGTAGCCCGGCTCAATACCCCGGGCGTATTGCCTACCGGGATGCCCAGGCGGGTGGCGGCGGCAACGTCCACATTGTCGTAGCCCACAGAAAACAGCGACAGTACTTTCAGGTGTTTGCAGGACTCCAGCAGGTGGGCATCGGCTTTTACAAAACCGGCGCTGAGCAGGGCATCATACTGCTGCAGTTCGGTAATTAACGCCTCCTGATGGAGCGTTTTAGCAGATACCGTTACCGCAATACCGGCATCTTTCATTAACTGGATCCCGATTTCAGGAATGGGACGGGTTACAAATACGTTCATGATTTATGGTTGTGAAAAGTGAATGGTCAATAGTCAATGGTTCATAGTTCATAGATCGACTCCAACCATGAACTATACGCTATGAACCGCCTGGCGAAACTACCGCTATTCGCCGACATTTTTCCCTACTTTACCGAGAAACAAACGCCAAACAAGGTACTGTGTATTGCCCAATACTATACGCAGCAAGTATCTTTGAGCTACAATCGACCGAATAATGAATATTGACAATACACAAAGCCAGATGCGGAAAGGAATTTTAGAGTTCTGCATTCTTTCCGTTATCAAAAGGGGAGAGGCTTACCCCAGCGATATCCTGGAGGAAATGCGGGCTGCGGGGTTGCAGATCCTGGAGGGGACCCTTTACCCCCTGCTGACCCGGCTGAAAAATGCGGAGATGCTCACTTACCGATGGGAAGAAAGTAACAGCGGCCCGCCCCGGAAATATTTTTCCCTTACCGAAAAAGGGGAACAGTTTTACAAAGAACTGGAACAAACCTGGAACGAACTTTCAATAGCCGTAAATACCTTAAGCAATAAAACCCTGTAACAACAAAACATAAGAAATGAAACAGATCATAAACATACAATTGGGAGGACGCAGCATTGCCATTGAAGACACTGCAGCGGCAAAAGTGCAGCAGTACCTGGACAGCCTGCGCGCGCATTTTGCCAAAGAGCAGGGAAAGGATGAGATCATTGCCGATATTGAAAGCCGTTTTTCAGAGCTGATGTTTGAAAAATTGCGCAAAGGCGCCCCGCATATCACCGAAGCTGATGTGGATGAAATGATCAACATGATGGGTCGTCCCGAGGATCTGGAAGAAGGCGCTGCAACAGCCGCCAACAATCAGCAACAGGACAACAGCTATGCCAATAGTTCCTATGGCAGCCGGAAACTATTCCGGGATGAAAACAATAAAAAACTCGGCGGGGTTTGCAGTGGTATTGCACACTGGCTGAATATTGATCCTTCCATTGTACGGGTGCTGTTTGCCATTATTGCCCTTGGTGGATTTGGCACTGGCATATTTATCTATATTCTGTTATGGATCTTCCTTCCCTCCCGGAACCTGGAGGGTTACAAAGGCAAGCGCCTGTTCCGCAACCCCGATGAAAAACAATTGGGCGGCGTTTGCAGCGGTATTGCGGCTTACTTTGGCAAGGAAACCCGGGTAATCCGCCTGATCTTTGCCGCCCCGCTGATCCTGAGTATCCTGAACGGTATTTTAAGACATGGTGATACCTGGTTCTTCCCCAATTTTATGTTTGGCTCCCTCACCGGAACCTTTATTGCCACCTATATTATTTTATGGATCGTTTTGCCGGAGGCGATCAGCCCTTACGAAAAAATGGAAATGTACGGTCAGCCGGTGGACCTCAACAGTATCCGCAATAATGTTCAAAACTCCATGGGCGATGTAAAAGAACGCGTAAAAGACTGGAGTAAAGAAGTAGCTGATTCAGCTTCCAAACTGGGGCAAACAGGAAGAACATATGGACAGAATTTTGGCCGTGAATTTGGAACCGCCGCCGGAAGAGGCGCCCGCGGCCTGGGCTATGGCATTGCCATGGGTATAAAAATTATTTTCCTGATCGTTTTTGGCGCTATTATTTTCTCCTTATTTGTTGCGCTGCTTGCCCTGGTATTTAGCGGGTATGCATTTGCCCCGTTTAATAATTTCCTTTGGACCAGCGACAACCAACAGTTCCTTGCCTGGGGCACGCTGCTGCTTTTTATAGGCGCCCCCATCGTTGGCGGTGTAGTATGGCTGGTACGCACGATCTTAAATGTAACTACCCCCGGCAAGTATCTCAACTACCTGTTTGGCGGCTTGTGGGCCTGTGGCTGGGTATTCCTGATCCTGGCAGTATCAAGCGTTTCAAAAGATTTTAAACGCTCCCAAACTGTTGATACACCTGTGGTCATAAGCCAGCCCGGCAAAGGAAAACTGCTGATAACCGTATCGCAGCCCGAGCTGGAATATAAGGGTGATTTTAGCTGGATGCGCAACCGCGATAATCGCATTAACGGTTTCAGCTTAACAAAAGATACTTTGAAAATTTCCGATATCAACCTGCAGTTTGAAAAAAGCGACGATTCCCTCTATCATGTTTCCGTCAGCAAACAAGGCCTGGGCAGCACCGATGAAGATGCATTGGCACGGATCAATAAAATACAATATACGGTATCCTCACAGGACAGTATACTGGACCTGCCCAGCGGGTACGCCATTGATAAAAGCGCCAAGTATCGTCTGCAGCACGTTACCGTTGTTATTTCCGTTCCGGTGGGCAAAAAAATACAGATCGATGAAAGCGTATACCAGAAACTGAACCCGATGGATATTGATTTTGAAGCAGACGGTAACCGTATTCGCCGGGTGCGGCGGGAACAGTTCCGGCACGACTACGAATCGGATGTGGAATATACCATGAACACCGATGGCGATCTGGAAAGCAATACCGGTACCGTAGTTAATAAAAGCGGGGGGTCAAAAAATGACAGCACCTATAAATGGTCCAATGATTCGAAGCAATCGGATACTACCCGGGGCGATAATAATTACCGTTATAACAGCACCGCAAAAGATACTACTGCAGCACCCGTTAATACTTATCATTATTCTGATGGGAAAGTAAAACCGGGGGCCGTTTCAAAAGACCAGCTCAACAAAGAGATCCTGCAAAGAGAAAAGGAGCTGGAAGAACTGAAGAAAAAAGTGGGCGAGTAGCCCCTTTTTTTTTGCCACTGAAACACAGAAATCCCGTTCTTTAATGATGAGATTTCTCTTCCCCCTCCCGCGTCGGGCTCATCGAAATGACGATGCTTACACTTGCCGCCTCACCGCCTTCCCGGCCGGGAAATACTTTTAGGCATCTCATTCGTGTCATTTTTTGAAGAAGGAACAACGAATACTGTTATCGCTTTAAAACGCATCCCACCTGTAAAAACCTGCTGTTCACCGATACCGGGTTTTTCCTGCCGGCCTGATGCAATAGGTTTGTTTAAACGGTTCTTGTATGATTACAAAGACATTTTTTTTAGTGGTGTGTTGCAGCTTTTACGCGGCTGCTCTTTTTGCACAAACAAACGATTCCCTTTGGATCAAAGGACAGATCGTTGATTCGTTGCAACACCCGGCAGCCTGGGCTACTGTAAGCCTTACAAAAGGAGATACCGTCCTTTTTACCACTCCCGCTACTGTAGCCGGGGCTTTTTCGTTTGTGGCAAAAAGACGACAGGGAGCATCACTAACCGTTACCAGCACTTCCAGTCTGCCGTTTACAATCCTCATTCCCTGGGCACGGGCAACATCAGGAACACTTGACATGGGCCAGTTACAATTGCAGCAAGGCGGAAAGACCTTACAAGGTATAACGGTTACAGCAACAAAGCCCCTGATAAAAAAAGAAATTGATAAACTGGTCTACAATACAGAAGTGGATCCGGAAAGTAAATTCAGCAGTGTGCTGGATATTATGAAAAAAGTTCCTTACCTGTCGGTTGACGGCCAGGAGAATCTTACGTTAAAAGGCAACAGCAGTTACCGGATCTTAATTAACGGAAAACCTTCGGGCATCGTTGATCAGGATCCAAAAAACTTTTTAAAAAGCCTGCCCGCTTCCACTATTCAAAGTATTGAAGTATATACAACGCCCCCGGCCAAATATGATGCGGAAGGTTTGAGCGGGGTCATTAATATTGTTACCACCAAAAAAGTTGGGGAAGGGTATAAGGGAACAGTAAATATAAGCGAGGGCTTCCCTTCCGGTGGGCCATCCGGCGGCTTTTCTTTTACCGCTACCCATAAAAAACTGGGCGTTGAACTATATGGCGGTGGCAATTTTGCAGAGAGTGCTCCAACAACGAACACTACCAACAGAACGACCAGTGGCAGCCAGCCTACCAACCTGAATGTTGCAGGAACCAATAAGGGCAATAACAACGGCCGTTACCTGGGTACGCAATTTAGCTATGAACCGGATTCGCTCCAATTATTTACCGTTCAGTTTAATTTAAACGGGTTTAACGGAAAAAATAACAGCTACCACTCTTCTATATTAGATCAGGGCACAACAGTGCTGCAACGGTTTACCCTGACGGGCAACTCCAAATTCAATAATAACGGTCTTGATGCCGGTCTCAATTATCAGCTGGGATTCCGGAATGATAAATCCAGATTGTTCACTGTTTCTTACCGGTACATGCAGTACAAAACAAATAGTGCCGCTGACAATACTTTTCTGGATGCGATCAATTACCCCGTTCCCGATTATAGCCAATACAACAATACAATAACAGCAGAACATACCGGCCAGGTAGATTATATGCAGAATATAAAAAAAGTAAAAATGGAAGCCGGTGTAAAAGCGATTTTCCGGGATAATAAGAGTGATTTTAACACGCTGAAATACGATTCGCTTTCTGATCAATTTATAAATGATCCAACACAACAGGACGCTTTTGTTAATCATCAGGCTGTGCT
>JAGIAQ010000087.1:6700-27625 GCA_017744795.1 Niabella sp.
GCTTTCTGCATACAACACATATTCTTTTTCATTAAAAAACTGGGGGATTAAAGCGGGCGCAAGACTGGAGGAAACTATTAATAATATTGATTTTGAGGCTACGCAGACAAAAGTGGCCAATAATTATTTTAACCTGGTTCCGTCCCTTGCCATTAACAGAAATTATACGAACGGAACTTATATTAGCTTCGGGTATAATCAACGGCTGAAACGCCCGGGGATTAATCGCCTGAACCCATTTGTAAACCTGTCGGATCCTAATTTTATAAGCTACGGAAATCCTGATCTAAAGCCCTCCCTCATCCACAGCTTTGATCTGGGCTACGGCAGCAATAAAAAACAATCTATAAACATCGGCCTTAACTATGCCTTTTCCAACAACCTGGATCTGAAAACCTCCCGTTATGATTCCAGCTCAAAAATCACCTACACCACTTATGACAATTCAGGTAAAATTGCAGCCCTCATGCTCAATGCCAATTTTAATCTTGCCCTTACCAAAGCGCTGCGGACCGTTATTAATGGCAACATAGGTAATTTCTGGATCCAAAGCGCCGTTGATGACCACGTCGTAAAAACACAACAGGTATTGTACAGTGCAACCTTCTCCAACAGCTATACCTTTAAAAACGACTGGATCGTCAATGCATCTTTGTACTTATACGGAAAAAACCTGGCGCCTGCACAGGTACAGGGAACCGTGAGCGGGTATATTGCCTCGGGATTTAGCATGAGCAAAAGTTTGTTAAAGAAAAAACTATCCCTGTCTGCATACATCAACAACCCCTTTACAAAATTCAGAAACAGCCGTACAGAAATTGTATCGTATAATTTTATTGAAACAAACCGTAATCAGCAGTATTTCAGAAAAGCGGGCCTGAGTATTAATTACCAGTTTGGGAAATTAAAAAAAGATATTCTAAAAAATAAACGGGGCATCAACAATAATGATGTTTCCAATTAAAACAACAAAAATGAAAAAAATAATCGTTGTCGGTTTAACCTTCTTGTGGTGCAGTTCCAGCTTCGCCCAGGTAAGCGACAGTTCCGCCCTTTTTAAAACCATGCAACACATGGACAGCCTGCTGTTTGAAACGGGTTTTAACAAATGCCAGGTAAGTGTTTACGATAATATAGTAAGTGATGACCTGGAATTTTATCATGATGTGGGCGGTATCACTTCCGGCAAAGCCGCCTTTAAAGCATCCATCCAAAACAATATTTGTAATAATTCCGATAAACCCAAACGAAAGTTGGTTGAGGGTTCTATGAAGGTATACCCGCTTTATAAGAATCAACAATTATATGGCGCCATACAGGAGGGTGATCATGATTTTTTTATATTATCCAATGGGCAGTACAAAAAATCGGGCACCGCTAAATTCACCGAATTATGGTTGTTGGAAAACAACGAATGGAAATTAAAGCGGGTATTGAGTTTCAATCATAAAGCGACTCAATAAATGACGCGCTTTCAAAAGTGACCGCGAACCTGTTTTTACAGTAAATTTGATCTTATCTTTTACTGTAAAAACGTTGCCATGCACTCAAGAAGAAAATTCATAACCAATGCTTCCTTGCTAACATTTGGTGGATTTGCCTTACAATCCTTTAATACAAAAAACTTTTCGCGCAGTAATATCACTGCAGCAGATCAGATCAATATCGGCGCTATTGGTATTAACGGCATGGGTTGGTCAGACACCTTGTCTATGCTTAAAAACCCAGGCGTAAACCTGGTGGCGCTTTGCGATGTGGATAAAAATGTACTGGACAAACGCATGGCGGAGCTTGCAAAAAAGAATATCGATACGGCTAAAATAAAAACCTATGGCGATTATCGCGCGTTGCTGGACCGCAAGGATATTGATGCGGTGATCATTGGCACGCCGGATCACTGGCATGCGCTCATCATGATCCATGCCCTGCAGGCAGGCAAAGATGTATATGTTGAAAAACCGGTGGGCAACTCCATAGAAGAGTGCAGGACTATGGTGGCAGCGCAGGAGAAGTATAATAAAGTGGTACAGGCAGGTCAGTGGCAGCGCAGCCAGCAGCATTTCCGTGATGCGATCGATTTTGTGCATTCCGGTCAGCTGGGCAATATCAGGACGGTAAAGGTTTGCTGTTACCAGGGTTGGATGAAACCCGGGCCCAAAGTGGCGGATAGCGCACCTCCCGCAGGTGTTGATTATAAAATGTGGTTAGGACCGGCTAAAACCAGGGCCTTCAACAGCAGTCGCTTCCATTTTAATTTTCGCTGGTTCTGGGATTATGCCGGCGGCTTAATGACGGACTGGGGCGTGCACCTGATCGATTATGCCATTTTTGGTATGAACGCGCCCGTTCCTAAAACCGTTTCGGCATTAGGTGGTGATTTTGCTTACCCCGACCTGTACCAGGAAACACCGGATACGCTTACTGCTCTTTATGAATTTGACAATTTTAACCTGGTATGGGATCATGCCATGGGCATCGATAACGGCAATTTTGGAAGAGACCACAGCATCGCTTTTATAGGCAACAATGGCACCCTGGAACTGGATCGCGGCGGCTGGGAAGTGATCGAGGAAAAACGAAGCGATAAAAAAGTGAGTGTTGCCCGCAGAAGCCCATCGGATAACGGGTTAGACAAACACACTGAAAACTTTATCAGCGTGGTGCGTTCCCGTAAGCTAAGTGACCTGAACTGCCCCATACAAACCGGCGCCCATATTGCCACTGTTTGCCAGATGGGCAATATTGCCTTCCGCAGCGGGCAGAAGGTGGTTTGGGATAAAAGCAAAAAACAGTTTACGGACAACGGGCTGAACGCAAAATATATGCTGGCGCCTTATAACAATGGGTACGCGCTTCCGAAAATTTAAAAACCATTAAGGAGTTAAGAATAGTTAAGCCAGGGTTTCCTTAATGCACCTCAACTCCTTAATGGTTTTTTAAAGCTTACTTATTTTGCATTTTTTACATATCGTTCCAGCCACTGGTTTTCTTCCCAAAGCAGGTGCAGGAGATTTTCTTTAGCTGCATAGCCGTGCGCTTCAAAAGGCAGCTGTACAAAACGCACGGTTCCGCCGTGCCCTTTAATGGCATTAAAAAGCCGTTCGCTCTGGATCGGGAAGGTTCCGGGATTATTGTCTGCTTCGCCATGAATCAATAGCAGCGGCGTTTTAATTTTATCGGCATAACTAAAGGGACTCATCCGGCTGTACACCTGTGGCGCCTGCCAGTACGTACGCTCTTCGTTCTGGAAACCAAAAGGAGTAAGCGTACGGTTGTACGCCCCGCTGCGGGCAATTCCCGCTTTAAACAAATGAGTATGGGCCAGTAAATTGGCGGTCATAAACGCTCCGTAACTATGTCCTGCTACTGCCACGCGTGTGCTGTCGCCAATGCCCATAGCCGCGATTTTATCTATGGCAGCTTTAGCATTCCATTCTAGTTGTTCCACAAAATTATCGTTGGGATAGTTGCTGCCCTCCCCCACAATAGGAAACTCTGTATTATCCATAACCGCATATCCTTCCAAAGCAAAAAACACAAAACTGCCGTAGTTAATCTGTGTAAAGGTGTTCCGGCTGCCCCTCACCTGTGCTGCATCCGAAGCCTGTTTATATTCCCGCGGATAGGCCACAATGATCACCGGGAGCCGGCCATCCATTGCCGGGTTATATTTTTTTGAAACATACAAATTCGCGGTCAGCTGAACGCCATCTTTGCGGGTATAGGAAATTTTTTCCTTCCTAAGTTCGCGCAGCTCGGGTTGCGGATCGGGGAAATCGGTCAGCGCCACCTGTTTTTTATCGACGGTAGATGTAATAAAATAATTGGGGGCCTCCGTATTACTTTGGCGGCTGGTGACAAACCGGATCCCTTTACTCCAGGATAATAATTTTATGGGCACTTCATAATAAGGATCCTGGCACTGCCATAGTTTTTCCTGTTTGCCGGTTGTAAAATCCAGGGTGCTGATAGCGGGATAATCACCTTTGAGCGACGCCCCCTGGGCATCCATAATGAATTTTGTTTTTTGATAAATGAGCGGCACCATCCGTCCGTACCCGTTTCTGATCATAAAGGGAGTGCCCGGGTTACTGTATTCATCGTTTGAGCTGCGGTCGCTTAGTGTCTTTAGTGCTTTCGTTTTCAGATCCAGCAGCTGCCAGATGTGTCGTTGCTTTGCAAAGGAGCCCTGTGTTACCAATGCCAGCTCTTCGTTTACAAAACTGACACTATACATCCGCATGGGCGTAGCAACAACCGGTTGCGGGGCCGTGGTAAAAGGAGCGTCAAGCGTGAGGTACTGGTCGTGGTCAGGAACCTGTTTTTTGATAAACCCGCTGTCTAATGGTACAATCCAGCCAACAGTAGCCGGTTTTGTAGCGATCCAGGAAAAGCCGCGGGGCGCGTTCAGCACATTGTCGAACCCGCTGGGGGCCCCCTCAGAAGAAGGTATTTTTGCTATTTCTTTTACCAGGTGGCCATCAATAGCCCAAACTTCCTCAACGCTGGCAAATCCATAGAAAGGTACCAGGTAGGAAAGTTCACCGGTCAAGCGTTCCACGAGTAAATAATTTCCATCGGGCGACAGGCTTGTTGAAGCGTACATACCCGGGACACCCACAGGCGTCTCCACACCGTTTTTATTACGCACGATTTGTGACCGGGCGAAAAAACGGAACAGGTCTTCATCATATTTGTTTTTTATAAGATCCTGGTAGGTGCGGGAGGCCGCTACTTTTCCCAGGTTTTGCTGCACCACGGGACCGGAAGGAGCAGCGGGTTTCTTTGGCGCCGCATCTGGTGAAGCGGTTGCAGCATGGTACAAAAGGGTTTCGTCATCGTACCAGGCATACTCATTGCCGGTGGCTATGTTCAGCGGCGTTTTATTTACTTTGACCGCTTTAGCTGTTTTTACGTCTACGATATACAGATCCACCGCGTTGCGGTTTTCCTGTAAGAAAGCCAGTTTATTTCCGGATTTGTTCCAGCTGACAGCAGACGCTTTAACAGGATCAGGCAGGCCGCTGACAGCAATGGATTTCCGTGTAGTAACGTCTTTTAAAGTAAGGCCCGTAAAATAAGTACCCCTGCTGGGACTGAAATTGGCGGGATTCATGCGCAGGCCCGCAATGCGTAATTCCGGCTGTGCCAGGTCTTCCACCGTAGGACCGGCACTGCGCTGCAGTTCCACCATCCATGTACCTTCATTATTAAAACTAACCCCGGGGTTAAAAGTGGAAAGAAGCAGTTTTTCAATAAGAGCAGGTGGTTTCTTATAGGCAGTATTATCCTGGGCAAAGGAGGAATAAAAGCACCCGGATAACAGTAAAACAAACAGATATTTCTTCATTTTCGTAAAGGTTTTAGTATGTCCGAATGTAGTAAAATCTTTTTAAAAGGTGCAGAAGGAAAACGGCGCATTTTGGATTCAAAAAACCAGCAACAACCGTTCTAAACCGAACGGCGGCAAAGTTTTTGCTGCTACATCAGAACTACTTTAACCTTAATAAATAGAACTATGCCTATCTACGTTTACATCATCTCCGGTTTTATTATTATCTATGCGCTGGTTTTTCTTTTGTATAAAAACCGGATGCGGAAAACCGCCGATGCCTTCAACAACCTTGACCTGAACAATGAAGCCCGGAATGCAGTTACCTATCAAATGGATTACCTCGATGGCGCTTATGCCTTTATCAAAGAGCAGCTCAAAACAGCGCCCATCGATGCGTTTACATCCGCCCGGGCACAGCATACCGCTGCGGACGAAACAAAGGACCTGGCAAAAAATCTGGTGAAGGGGATCGCAACAATGGGAACGGTACGGTTCAGAACCGTACGCACGGCCAAGTACCTTGTTCTTAGTGGCGATACGCTTCACTTACTGGATACAAACAAAAGCGGCAACATTGCGGCGCACCTTATTTTTGACCGGCAGCACTTGCAGAGCTCCTCCCTGCAGGAAACCACCAAACAGGGCGGCTCCTCTTTCACGCAGCAACATTTTGGGAACTATCGCCTGCGTACCTACAAACTTTCGTTATACGCAGATGATCAGCCCATTGTACTGGACCTGTATTCGTCTTTTTTAACCATCGGACCGCAAAACCAGGGCACGGTCGCTCTCCGGGTGCAGGATATGGTTCCGCAATTTGTTGTGGGTGGAAATTTTTTAAATAAGCTGGGCAATAAATATCCCAATTTAAAAGTAACAACCGACCTGCCGAATATTTAACCTTCATTCTGGCTCGAAATCAAAAGAGTTTTCTGTTTTTACCCCGCTGCAGCACTACTATTTTTTCCGGTTGTGTCACTCACTTCAACCGTAGTACAGACCTGAACATCTTAGTTACGGTTTTTTAAGCCGGGGGTGATTGAAAAACAAAATCTTCCCGTTTTTCCGGCTTCCCGGCCAACCAAACGGTTATTTCTTATAAATTTATTCGTTCGTTCCCTCCCGCAGCGCAATCATTACCCGCTTTCTTCCTATAATAGTATCTTTGCGCTTCAAAAATCAGCAGCAATTCATGAGCACACAATCTTTTTCCGAGCAGGAAAAAATAAGAAGAGAAAAATTACAGAAATTAAGAGCGGCCGGCATCGACCCTTACCCCGCACCGTTATTCCCCGTGAGTCATTACTCAGCGGATATAAAAACCCGTTTTACTGAAGAAACGAAAGAAGCATTTGCGCAGGTATCTCTTGCAGGACGTATTATGAGCATCAACGACAAGGGAAAAGTGTTCTTTATAAAAATACAGGATCAACAGGGCTTATTTCAGTTATATGTAAAACGGGATGAATTATACCCCGGTGAGGATAAAAGCCAGTGGGATGTTTTAGTGAAACATGGACTGGACCTCGGCGATTTCATTGGTGTTACCGGTTATGTGTTTATAACAAAAACAGGAGAAACCTCCCTGCACACGCAAACACTTACGCTGCTGGCAAAGTCCTTAAAACCGCTTCCTGTTGTAAAGCGCGATGAAGAAGGAAATGTTTTTGACGAAGTAACCGACCCGGAATTCAAATACCGCCAGCGTTATGTGGACCTGGTGATCAATGCATCAGTAAAAGAGACTTTTATTAAGCGTACCAAACTAGTTAATTCCATTCGTGAATTTCTGAATGCACAGGGCGCCCTGGAAGTAGATACGCCGGTATTGCAGTCGATCCCCGGCGGCGCGGCCGCCCGGCCCTTTGTGACGCATCATAATGCACTGGACGTTCCTTTTTATTTACGGATCGCCAATGAGCTGTATTTAAAAAGACTGATCGTTGGCGGGTTCGACTGGGTATATGAGTTTAGTCGTAATTTCCGTAATGAAGGAATGGACCGTACGCATAACCCTGAGTTTACCGTACTGGAATTTTATGTGGCTTACAAGGACTATTTCTGGATGATGGAAACCACAGAGCAATTGCTGGAAAAAGCAGCAATCGATGTAAACGGTACTACAGAAGCCACTATAGGCGATAAAAACATTTCCTTTAAAGCGCCGTATGCGCGCGTATCCATTTACGACGCTATTAAAGAGCATACCGGTTTTGACGTAAGCAACCTTACAGAAGAAGGCTTGCGCGATGTGTGCGCCAAACTGGGCATCCATACCGATAAAACCATGGGTAAGGGCAAACTCATTGATGAGATCTTTGGCGAAAAATGCGAAGCTCATTATATCCAGCCTACGTTCATTATCGATTACCCGATAGAAATGAGCCCGCTTACAAAGAAGCACCGGGAAAAAGAAGGCCTGGTGGAGCGCTTTGAACTGATGGTAAACGGAAAGGAAATTGCCAATGCCTATTCCGAATTAAATGACCCCGTTGAACAACGCAGCCGGTTTGAGGAACAGGCAAAACTGATGGAACGCGGCGATGAAGAAGCGATGTATATCGATTACGACTTCCTGCGCGCGCTGGAATACGGCATGCCGCCCACTTCCGGCATCGGATTTGGCATCGACCGTTTGGTGATGCTGCTCACAGGTCAGCCCTCCATACAGGATGTGCTGTTCTTTCCGCAAATGCGGCCGGAGAAGCAAGATTAAGACATAAGACCTGTGAGGTTTTTGAAACCTCACAGGTCTTATGTTATACTTTTAAAAAGCACAAATGCCCACCCCAAACACCCCCGTTTATTTAAACACTGCCGCCTGCGGCCTGATTCCGGAAACGGTTCAGCAGGCAGGTGCGGATTTTTATAAAGATTTTGCAACCAATAGTGCGGCCGCAGCGGAGCACTGGCGTGATGTGCAGCGTTTTGAAATAAAAGAAACCATAGCCCGGTTCATGGGCGCAGCAAAAGAAAACGTGGCGCTGATCCCCAATTTCTCCTATGGCATTAACGCCATAGTGCAGACCTTAAAGGGCGATGAAAAAGTGCTTTTGTATAAAAAAGATTTTCCTTCGGTTTACATTCCTTTTGTCATCAACAACTTTGACATTGTCTGGATAGATGACGAAGACGGTTTCCTGATTTCACTGGAAAAAATAGAAGCCCTCATCCGCGAACAGAAAATAAACCTGGTAGCCATCAGCCATGTGCAATGGCAAAGCGGCTTCAAACTGGACATTAAAACTCTTTGCAGTATCTGCAAACAAAATAACGTACATACCATCATTGACGCCACTCAAAGCCTGGGAGCATTGCACATCGATATTCAGGACATTGATCCGGATATACTGATTTCCAGTAATTACAAATGGATGAATGCCGGTTTTGGCAGCGGCATTTTATATATGAACGATGCGTTTGCACAACAATACCCGGCGGTAATTTCCGGGATGCACAGCAACACGTTTCGCTTTGCCAACAATCAGTTTGATTTTGACGGAAGGGGTATTGACAATTATGAACCCGGTAGCGCCAATATGTTTGGTGGCACTATCCTGAACGCGGCCATTGAAGAAAAAAATAAAATTGGCATCGCCGCTATTGAAGCCCATAATGCAGCCCTCGCAACAACCGTTTTGGAAAAGCTTTCGGCATTTCCTGTACAGCTTGTTGGTCCGGCGGAAATGAGCAATCGCAGCGCTATCGTAGTTGTAAAAGAAGAGCGGGGCCTGCACCAACATTTATCAAATAACAATATCATAACTACCGGGCGCAACGGGCTGGTGCGCATCAGTATGCACTATTATAATACGATTACAGATGTGGACGCCCTGGTGAGCTGCATAAGGGAGTGGGCGCAAACGACAAACCTATGAGGTTTTGAGAAACCTCATAGATTTAGTTTAACTGCCGGAACACTATTGCCGCCAGCAACGCGCCAATAACCGGCCCCACAATGGGTACCCAGGCATAGGCCCAATCGCTGGCGGTCTTTTTGCCAATGGGCAGGATGGCATGCATGACCCGGGGCACAAAATCCCGCACAGGGTTAATCGCATACCCTGTTGGCCCGCCCAAACTTAAACCAATAGCCAGCACAATAAAGGCCACCGGCAGCGCATCCAATGCCCCCAGGCTATTCGCTGGTGCCATAATAAACAATACGGCAAGAATGAGCACAAAAGTGCCAATGATCTCTGTAATTACATTATTCAATCCGCTGCGGATGGCAGGAGCAGTACAAAAAGTGGCCTTCTTCAACTCCACATCATCAGTAGCCAAATAATGTTGGCGGTAGGAAAGCCATACCAATAGCTGCCCCAGGGCCGCACCCGCCACCTGACCACCAATATATTCCGGGATAGCCGCCACGGGCGTTTTCCCCAAATAAGCCAGGGCAATCGTTACCGCCGGGTTCAGATGGGCGCCGCTTGCTTTCGATGCAGCAAACACCCCAACAAAAACCGCCATGGCCCAGCCAAAAGTAATTACGATCCAGCCACTGTTATTGCCCTTCGTTTTATTTAATACCACGTTGGCAACAACGCCGTTGCCCAAAAGGATCATTAAAAAAGTTCCCACCAATTCTCCGGTAAAAATATTCATATAAAATTCGTTTATCGTTTGAAGTTTTTTGTTTGAGGTTATACCTGTGATCTGGGTTCCAGCCTCAAAAGATACATCCCATTCCCATATTCTCAAATTTTCAAATTCTTACCCCTCTTCCGTCCAGGCCTGTGCCGCTCTTACGGCGCGCTTCCAGCCCTTTGTTAATTGTTCCCGTACCGCTTCTGTCATATAGGGTTCAAACACTTCATCCACCTGCCAGTAGCGCTCCACCTCTTTTATATCATTCCAGAAGCCGATTGCCAGGCCGCTGAGATAGGCGGCACCCAGGGCAGTGGTTTCCGTAACCTTTGGCCGCACCACTTTTGTGTTCAGCAGATTTGCCTGAAATTGCATCAGATAGTTATTCACCGTTGCACCGCCATCTACCCGTACCTCTTTAATTGAAATGGCGGCATCTGCTTCCATCGCCTTCAACACATCCATCGTCTGGTACGCGATGCTCTCCACCGCAGCCCGCGCAATATGCCCGTCAGAGCTGCCCCTGGTAAGACCGGTGATCATCCCCCGCGCATGCTGGTTCCAGTAGGGCGCACCCAGGCCGGTAAAAGCGGGCACCATGTATACGCCGCCATTATCGGCTTCCGTAGCCGTTAAGGCTTCAATGTCCCCTGATTTCTGGATCAGCTTTAAACCGTCGCGCAGCCATTGCACCACGGCGCCGGCAATAAACACACTGCCTTCCAGCGCATAGCTTACTTCACCATTTATTTTCCAGGCGATAGTCGTTAATAAATTATTTTCAGACGGCACCGGCTTATTTCCTGTGTTCATCAGCATAAAACAGCCCGTGCCGTAGGTATTTTTCACCATCCCCGACTGGGTGCACATCTGTCCGAACAAGGCCGCCTGCTGATCGCCGGCAATACCGCTCACCGGAATTTTTGCGCCGGTCAATACCATATCCGTATGACCATAAACCTCGCTGCTGGAGCGCACTTCGGGCATGATGCTTAACGGGATATTAAATAATTCCAATAATTCCTTATCCCATTCCAGTGTATGAATATTAAAGGCCATGGTGCGTGACGCATTGCTTACATCCGTTGCATGCACATGGCCGTTGGTCAGCTTCCATAACAACCAGGAGTCCACCGTTCCAAAACACAATTCACCCTTTTCGGCCCGTTCCCGCGCCCCGTCTACGTTTTCAAGGATCCAGCGGATCTTTGTTGCGGAAAAATAGGCGTCGGTAACCAATCCTGTCTTTGCTTTTATGGCTGTCGAATGGCCGTCCTGTTTAAGGGCATCGCAATAATCGGAGGTGCGGCGATCCTGCCATACGATCGCATTATAAACGGGTTGGGAGGTGGCGCGATCCCACACAACGGTTGTTTCCCGCTGATTGGTAATACCGATACAGGCAATATCAACAGCGCTCAGACCGGCCTTTACGATCGCTTCAGCCGCCACGCCCAGCTGGGTCGACCATATTTCATTGGCATCATGCTCTACCCATCCGGGCCGGGGAAAGATCTGCGTAAATTCCTTTTGCGCTACGGCAACAATTGATCCGGCCTTGTCAAAAACAATCGCCCGGGAGCTGGTGGTTCCCTGGTCCAGGGATAAAACATATTTTGGCATGCAATGAAATTTGTCTTTAAAATCCTATGGAGGATTCTGAAGGTTGTTATAAATATATCGATACATCGGGGCGGATAATCATCCGCCCCAACAAGATAAAAAATTATTTTAACTGGTAAAACAAATCGGGATAATCGGTAATGATCCCATCTACACCCATATCCGCCAGGCTTTTAATCGTGGTCAGATCATTTACCGTCCAGGGAACAATTTTCATATTCCGCTGATGACATTCTTTTACCAGCTGCGGTGTAACAATGGCATAATGCGGACTATAATATTCCGGGGTATAACCCAGGGCCTCCAGTTGTACACCCAATGGGCGTTTTTCTTTATCATCTACCAGATAAGCCGTTTGCACTTGTGGATATTTTTCGTGCATTATTTTCAATGCACGGATATCAAAACACTGGATAATAAGTCGTTTGCCTATATTAAACGGCAGGATGGTTTGCATGGCCAGATCTGTAAATTCCGCTACGGGCGGGCTGGTAATACCGTCTCCTTTGGGGCTGGATTTGATCTCGATATTATATTGAATGGGCACTCCTTTCTTTTTGGCGGCGGCTTCCGTAGCAGTGAGCAACTCCTTTAACAGCGGTTTTACAGCGGCCATTTTTTTCTGTCGGGGCTCCGCCGAATAAAACTTTTTGCCTACATCATATTTCTTTATCGAATCGTAGGTCATGGTGTACAAGATCCGCTTCTTTGACTCGGCCGGAGTAAGCGTATCGCCTTGCGGAGTGGTCGTAAATCCGTTATTAAACGTGGCGTCGTGCGATACAACAATCTGTTTGTCCTTCGTTACCTGCATATCCATCTCCAGCGTGGTAACGCCCATATCTATCGCGTTTAACATAGCAGGAATCGTATTTTCCGGCATCAGGCCGCGGCCGCCCCGGTGGGCTTCCATATCCAGGTTCTTATACTTTGCCGGAAGCTGAATTTTCTTTTGTCCGTAGCTCGTCATTGTTATGGCAAGCAGGAACGCTGCACTAAAAATTGTTTTTTTCATTTGGTACTATTCATTATTTATGATATCGACGATGCCAAACAATTAACCGCATAGGCTTTTAAACCATTTAGGCATTAAGCTCATTAAAAAAGCGTCTCCTTTTATAAATACTTTCCTTCTTTTAAAATTTTTGACCACAGCTTATACCCGTTAATATTCAGATGCAGTCCGTCATATGTAAGGTCTTTATTCAGCTTGCCATCTTTCAAAAAATACGGATGCAGATCAATAACCGTTATGGCTTCTTCTTTCCCCAGTTTCTTAAGCCCTTCATTTACGGCGGCGATATGTTCATCTTTTCCGTAGTGGCCTTTCTTTGGCGGTATATCTGCGTTTACCGGCAACACCGTTTGAAAGTAAATTTTTGTAGCCGGGCTTTCTTTTTTGATCTGGCGTATGATGCGTTTATAGTTATTCAGGATCACTTCATCCGGAACGTTGCGCGAGATATCATTGGTGCCGATCAAAATGAAAACCTTTTGCGGCTGGCCTTCAGTAACCTCGTGCAGCCGCTCCAGCACGCCAAAAGTGATATCACCGCTGATGCCCCTGTTTTTGCAATTGGAATTTTGAAACTGCTCTTCCCAATCGATGCCCGCGGTAATACTATTGCCCAGGAAAATAATATCCTTAGACGAATTAGGGAACGCGTTAAACTGATCTACCCGCAGCTTATACCCGCCGGGACGGTAAGTGCTGTCCCAGGCAGCGGATTGTGCATTGCTGGTAACAACGCCAAGGGTACAGGCGACGATAAAGCCTGCCGGAATCCATCTTTTAAATTTTCGTTTCATTATTCTACAATTTTTGTAATCAATGAATCATTGGGGCCGCCACGACCGTTTTCTATATCCGCAATAGTAGCCGCTGTATGACCAAGTTCCGTTGCCTGGAATAATTCCACCACCGTCTGTTTTCGCGCGGTGGTCCAACGGCCCAGGGTAATATTATATACACCGCCCATCATATTAAACAAGCCGCCATCGGCCGGGGCGGTAGGATGCGCCGCATTTACTGCATACGGCATAAAGGTGGTATTGCCCGAGGAGCGATAATACAAAAAGGGTTTTACTACGGGTTTGTAGGTGTTGGGATCTATGGCCACCGAATACATCGAGTACCAGTCGTTATTACAAATTCTATACCCTTGTACAGGATTCTTTGAAGCATCATAGAGGGTACCACCCGAAGCAACAAACAACACATCTTCCGGCACTGATTTTTCCGTAACGGTGGTTCCAACAAACAATGCGACCCCACAGGAGTTTCCGTTATTAGGCCAGGGGCCCGAATTGCTGAATGTGCTTGCGCGTACCAGCCCTCCGTCTCCCGCATTTATAGCTTTATCGGCGCCATTATAGTTTTTCCCATACCAATTGGTTTCTGCCGGAAAAGAAACCGTGCCGGCATTGCCGTCAATCTTCCTGTTTTGGAAACCAAAATAAAAGAATTTTCCTTTGGGCGCCTTCCCGGACGTAATATTCCACTTGATAGAGCGTTGTCCTCCGGTAGCCCATCCGGCATCCAGCGTTGCAGGAATAGCTGCGCCCGCATTAGCGCAAAAGACAATACTGTAAGGCGTAACAGAAAAATCTATATCCCTGGTGGCGATCATCTGCACATACTCATTACCCGCATCTCCTCCTTTGGGATCACCCATAAACCCGCTTATAATCAGATCCTGTGCTGAGGAACCCATGTTTACGATATCGTCCTCACTTCTTGTTCTCAGCTGCGGCGTTCCGTTGGACATGCCAAGCGATATTACCACGTATGTTCCCAGACCATAGGGTGTGTCTCCCGCATAGGTAGCTTTGGGATCCGTATAAAGTATAAGGTCGCCAAAGCCGTCATTCATTGTTTTAGCGCCGCTGATTACATCTCCCGGCTGCGGCAAGGGAGTAAAACCCGATTTGCTTATCAGGCAAAGCGTACTTTCGTAAATATCAGGATTGGCTTTCAACTGAGCCGCATTTATTGGGTTTACAGAAAGAACGCCCTTGCCTTTAGGCGTGACCCCGGAAGCAGGCACGCCGGTAATGGTTAAAATGCCATTTTTACGGGTAAGGGTTCCTCCTTCAATTTCGATCATTACTGAATCCCCGGAGTGATAGTTGGCTGCTGTAGCCCCAAGCTCAATAGAAATGCCCCTGAGTGAACTGAGGCGGCGGCTGTCCTGTACCACCAGCAGGCCATCCGGGATATTGCCGGCGGTATGATCCGATATAACTACTGCCGCCAGTTTCGTACCTCCATACAGCATTTCTTTTGTAAGCGTTACATCCTGTCCTTTATACAACGGGCGCACATCAAAAATGGAAACCACATCGTAAGGCACCCCGCCCGGATAATTTTCGTAGGTGTTCTTGGTACAACTGCTGACTACGGCAGCTGTGCTTAACACCAAAAAAAGGTTGATTATATATTTCATCTCTGCAGATTTTTTGATCACATACCACGAATTTCAACGTGCTTATGTGCGTTATATTTTAAGTTTTTCGAGTCGATTCATCAAGGTTTTTGCCACCATACATTGGTATCGATCTGATCCGGACCCTGCGCCGCCACTGCCGCTTTATAATTAGTAGGGTTAGCGGATTGCACATATACCGGGTACACCAGGCGGGCGGGCATTACCCCTCCGTTCTGCAAACCCGGGCCTTTTGGCAACTCGGGCAGCCCGGTACGGCGGTACTCAAACCACTGCTGCAGGTCGGTCATAAACAGGGCATAGTATTTTTGCTCCATTATCAGCTCCATCTTCCGTTGTACAGAAAGATCATCGGTCCACACCACACTGCCTGCCCCCAAATTTGTTAAATGCTCTGCAAAATTTGCGGAAGTAATATCCTCGGGGAAATCGGGCACCCAATAATTGATAGCGGAAGCAATTCCCTGGTAAAAATAGGTTTTAGCATCACCACTGATCCAGCCCTTTACAACGGCCTCCGCCAGTATAAATTGTACTTCGGCGTACTGCATAATAATGCCGGTTAAGGCATTTTGCTGTAAAGACATCGCCCCGCCGGTGGTGGTATTATCATCGCTTTGGAAATAAACGCCCCTGGGGTCACCATGCCCTGGAAGGTAGCCACTTGCTACACCTGCCCACCCACCAGCGCTGGCCTGCATAATCCCCAGGCGGCCGATACTGCCGTAGCCGTAGGGCTTTGCCGGCCGAAAGCGGGGGTCATTCCATGCAACAAGAGGGTCTATAAAAAAACTACAGATAGCCGGCGACCGGAAATCCTGTGCCCGCACCCCGTTTACGTAGGGCGAGGTATAAGGGTCTGTAGTGCTGGTGCCGCCCGTCCAGAGGATCCGGGCACAATCGGCATTGGAGGTCATGATGGGGTAGGTTACCGGGTCCTGGACGATCTGCTTTATCTTATCCACACATTGCTGCGCTACTTCCGCCTTTCCGGCTATCCGCAGCAGCAATCTTAAATACAGGGAATTCCCAAATTTTCTCCATTTGGAGATATCGCCATTATAAACCGGGTCGCTTGATACCACGATAGGTGTGTTTTTAGCAAGCAGCGTATTCGCTTCCTCCAGTTTTTTAAACAGATTCAGATAGATATCCTTTTGACGGTCAAAAACCGGCTCCATGTTTCCTTGTTTAGCGCTCAGGGCGTCGCTGTAGGGGATATCGCCATACGTGTCGGTTAAATTTGCAAATATCCACGCCTGGCAGATCCTTCCAATAGCCTGGTAAGATGTGTTAACAACATCACTCTGACTGGCCAGGCTGTCAATATCCCTGAAATTGGTAAGCTGCGGATACCAGGCGTTCCACAAGTAATCCGACATGCTGGACCTGAAGGCGTATCGGAATACGGTATTGTCACCATCACTGATGCTTACCGTTACCTGCATCAGTTCATTGGTAAAGCTCCGGTTGCGGGTCATTCCCGGCCAAAGCGAATTATATACTGCCGGGGCCAGCAGCTTATCTGCAGTAGTATGTAAAATATTGATAGGATCTGTATTTAATTTTTCAAATCCCTTTTTACAGGAGTTTAAGGTTGTTATCAGCACTACTAGCAGGGAGCCGATAAAAAGTTGTTTTTTCATATTAATAGAATTAAAAGCCAATAGATAAGTTGAAGCCAAACGTCCGGGTGGAAGGGAACTGTCCCACCTCAAAACCTTTTACGATATCTGATCCGCTTAGGGTTCCAAATTCAGGATCGAATATGGGCCAGGGCGTCCAGATAAACAGGTCACGCCCGTAAACACCCACCATGGCTGTTTTTAACCCTACTTTCCTCAACAGTTTTGCTTTGAAGGAATAATAAAGCGAGGCCTCCCGGAATTTGATAAAATTGGTGCTGAAGGTGCTTCCTTCGGCATTGTAAGATCCCATACTGTATTGGTAATACTGGTCGATATCGGTTGCCACCACATCATTCTTCCGGTAAGAGCCATCAGGGTTTTGCACCACACCATTTCCTATGATCCCATTGTATCTTCCCGGCAGGGTGGTTTTCAGTTTTCCCTGTTCTATCATTTTATAATGCGTAAGGGAATAGGCTACGGCCCCCGCCTGTGCATCAAACAGGAATTTAAAACTAAACTGTTTGTACCGGAAGTTATTGCCCAGGCTCATTTTGTATTTTGGTGTAGTATTTCCTAAATAAATAATGTTGCTGGTGATTTTAGGGAAACCGGTAGCCGGGTCAAAGATCACCTGCCCATCCGGGCTGCGCTGGTAGCCCAGGCCATATAAATCACCCATACTACCGCCAATAGTAGCAACGATCTGGCCGCTGGCGATCTGGCCGGACTGAAGCAGCACCGTGCTATCCGGCATGGATTTGATTTTATTTTTATTGCTGGCGAAGGTTGCAAACACGTCCCAGTTAAATCCGTTTTTATTTACAATAGGCTTACCGTTTACCGAGAGCTCGACACCACTGTTATTCACGCGCCCGGCATTGATCACCGCTGCGCCGTAGCCTGAAGACGCATCCAGCACTCTTGTTAAGATCTGGTTCCGGGTATTGCCCCAGTAAACAGCCAGGTCAAATCCCAGCCGGTTTTTGAATAGCTGCATCTCTGTTCCCAATTCAAAGGTTGTCGTTAACAGTGGTTTCAGGTTTCCATTGGGCAATGTTTTCGGGTTCGTCAGTGCACTATCGGGAAAGAGGCCCCCACCGCTACCCACCGTGGCAAGTTGATAGGTATAGGCTGTTCTGTAGGGCGTGGTACTGCCACTCCCTACCTGCGCAATGGAAGCTCTTAACTTGGAGTAGCTGATAAATTCCGGCAGTTTTGTATAGTCGGAAAGGATGAAACTGGTATTTAAGGAAGGATAGAAAAATCCTACATTATCCGTTCTGTCGGCTGTTGCCAACACGCTGTTCCAGTCCTGTCTTCCGGTCAATTCCGCAAAAAGATAGTTTTTATAACTAAAGTTGGCAATACCATACAAACTATTGATCTGGTAGCGGCTGGTATCCGGTATAAAGATCAAGCCGTACAGGTTGTTGTTCAAATCATACATGCCCGGGTAGGGAGAGGAATGCAATGAATCCAGCTGGGGAAATTTCAACCCATCCGCGCGCTTATCTGTTTTGTCATATTCGTTCCGGAGCTGGCTCCCGCCCAGCGATACGCCTATTTTTACATCCTTCGACAGGGCTTTATTATACCGGGCCAAAAAGTCGTAGCTGATTTCCCTTGTGTAAATATTTTGCTTCCGTACGGAGCCTTTTGTCAGCCTGGTGCCAGCGTCATAAGGCCGGTCCTGCTCCCGCTTATCATAGGACCAGTCTAAGCTTCCGCGCACCATCAGGCTCAGCTCGTTGGTAAGCTGGTAATTTAACTGCACGTTGCCCGTTACGTTTTCTCTTCTTGTTTTATTTAAATATTCATTAACGATCGCGAATGGATTTTGCGGGTAGGTACTGAAAGGATAGCGAATCCTTTTATACATACTATCGACGCCGTAAAAGCTGCCGGGGGTACCCATCCAGTAATTGCGCAACCAGTTAAAATCGGCGCTGGGCTGCCAGAAAATATACCAGTACATCAGCGATTGGTTACCATAACCTGCTGCAGGAAGGTTGTCACTTGTTCGTAAGCCGTAATTCATCTTAGTTGACAGCTTAAGCTTTTTGGTAATATCCGTATTGGTTGTGAAGCTTGCAGACTTGCGGTCGAACCCGGTGTTGGGCACAATCCATTTGTTGTTTTGTGCGCCGCCCGTAATCCGGTACGCTGTGGTGCCTATTTTTCCGTTCAGGCTCAGGTTATAGGTCATGTCTTTACCTACATCCCAGAAGTCATTAATATTATTATAGGCAACCCAGGGAGTCCGTTGCAGGCCCCTGACCTGCGTTACCGGGTCGTACTGATAATAGGATTGCCCGTCAAATTTGGGCCCATACGCCGAGCTGGTGCCGCTGGTGCTGGCGCCATCTTCAGTAGTTCCATAAGAATAATAATTAGCGCCGCCGGTGCCCTGGCCGTACTCATACTGAAGGTCCGGCACACGGTTTAACGATTGCATGGAACCGTTTACTGAAAACCGGACATTGATCTGGCCTTTCTTTTTTGCCGTTGCTGATTTGGTAGTGATGATTACAGCACCATTTGCCCCGCGTTGTCCGTATAAAGCCGCAGCAGCCGGGCCTTTCAGCACGGATACACTTTCTATATCATTCGGGTTAAGGTCGTTTAAAGAGCTTCCATAATCAGCAGGAAGGTTATCACTACCGGTTGCGTATACATTGTCCGATCCATTCGCAGAGCGCTTACCGCTACTGTTGTTAATCACCACTCCGTCCACAACAATCAGGGCTTCATTATCGCCCGTAAGATTATTTTCCCCACGAAGAATGATTTTATTAGACCCATCAGGGCCGGCTCCGGAGCGTATCAGGTTCAGACCAGCTACCTTTCCGGAAAGCGCGTCTGTCCAGTTGGACGACACTGCTTCCGTTAGCTGAGTGCTGTCTATAGTTGTAACGGCATACCCCAAAGAGCGCGCCTGTTTCTTGATCCCTAACGCAGTAGTTACAACCACTTCGGCTTCCTGCTTGCTATTGCTTTCCAAAAGTACGTTTACCGTAGCCTGACCCTGGTATTTTTGGTCAGTAGCTTTATACCCTACGGCAGAAAAAGTAAGCACTTCTCCAGCAGCAGCAGCAATAGAATAACGTCCCTCTGCATTAGTGGAGGTTCCCCTGGAAGTACCTTTGACTAATACCGTTGCATTGGCAACCGGTTCGGTTGTTTCTTTGGAAGTAACCATCCCGCTTACGGTTCTCCGCTGTGCCATGCCTATAAAAGGCAGGAGCAGGAGCAGACCCGTTGCCAGGAGGTTGCTTTTCTTGTTTAGGATTCTATCTTTTCTCATTTTGATTGTTTTCAGTCTTATAGCCGCTTATTCAAAGGGATTCCAGCCTGGCTTTTTTGTAAAAGCCGGTATCCGACATTGAATTGATATTTGTTGATTTGCCTGCGAAATAGGTTCTCCGCAAAGAGGGTGCAAATATATAGCGCCACCCCTGGCACAAACCAGAGAACCGGTTTGTTAACCCAAACATAATCTTGCTCCGTTTTCGTTTTTTGGAAAACAATATTCATACAGCATTTTTTAGTACCGCCCGCTACGTTAATAAATATTGTTGCGCTAATTTTTTGAATTGTGTTATTTCATTTTGTTTCCAGTCCTCATCTTTGTTTAATGCAATGGCCATGATGCCGGCTACTTCTTCACAGATCCGGATACTCTCTCTCGCATCCAGAAACAACGCCCGGGTCCGCCGCGCCAAAACATCTTCCACGGTACGGGCCATTTCATTATGCACGGCCCATAACACCTGGTTCGTATTAATGCTGAGTGTTTCGCTGATCCACGGCGCGTCGCCTGCGGCTTTTATATATTCCGCGTCGCTTCCATAGAAATAAAACGGATCGTCCCAGTTCATTCCCTTTTTATACCCGTGAATTTTTAAATGCGGCGTTTTTGTTTTGGTTGCTGGCCAGCCCAGTTTCTTTTCTATAACATCAATCAGATCTTCGCCCATCTTTCTGTAAGTGGTCCATTTGCCACCGATGATCGTGAACAGGTCTGTTGCCGTACTGATGATTTTATGGCTGCGCGATATTTCTTTTGTTTTTTCTGCGCCTTCTTTTGGAGCCGCCAATGGGCGCAGTCCAACAAACACACTTTGCACATCGTTGCGGGTGGGCTTTTTTAAAAGATAACTTCCCGCCGTATCCAATATGAAGGCAATTTCTTTTTCAAGCGGCCTCGGTTCCATGGAAGGAACGCCTACCGGTGTATCTGTAGTGCCCACCACTACTTTGTTATGCCAGGGAACAGCAAAGAGCACGCGTCCGTCATTTG
>JAGIAQ010000088.1 GCA_017744795.1 Niabella sp.
CGGAGCAAAAAAGTTGTCAAAGACCAAAGTTAATTCGAAAATTGAAAGCAATTCACAACCTAGAAGATGTTACAGTTGAATCTGTTTGAGTTGTCAAAGACCAAAGTTAATTCGAAAATTGAAAGCAATTCACAACTATCGTGTTTACTTTGTTGACAGTAAGAGTGTTGTCAAAGACCAAAGTTAATTCGAAAATTGAAAGCAATTCACAACCTGTTATTGTTTCTGAAGTTCTTCAGACATGTTGTCAAAGACCAAAGTTAATTCGAAAATTGAAAGCAATTCACAACCCATTTGAAATACGGTACAAATTCTCCAAGTTGTCAAAGACCAAAGTTAATTCGAAAATTGAAAGCAATTCACAACCCTCCTTGTCTTTGGTTTAAACGGTTTTATGTTGTCAAAGACCAAAGTTAATTCGAAAATTGAAAGCAATTCACAACGGTATACCTTCAATACAAGGATAATGGCTAGTTGTCAAAGACCAAAGTTAATTCGAAAATTGAAAGCAATTCACAACTTAAGTCTACCGGTCGCGTTTATTATCGTGTTGTCAAAGACCAAAGTTAATTCGAAAATTGAAAGCAATTCACAACGGAATAAAGAAAGGGAAATAAGAAATGTTTATTCACTGTTGTTCAGGGAAAGACGGAGATTATATAGTTATTTTGCGTTACACGATTATATATATAGGAGATTTTTTTAGTGCCTTTCAGTTTATTGGAGTTTCTATATTTTTGAATGCTACGAAACATCAGTTGCAACAATGCTATGCTGGTAGGAGTGCATCACAAATAATAAAATACTAAAAATGGAAATAATAGCCGGGCTTTTAATTGGATGTATGATAGCTTACGTTATCTTATATCTGTTGAACAAAACCAGAACGGTTTCGAAAAAGGCGTTTGAGGAATTGTTCTCAAAACACAACGAAACAGCGGCAGATCTCAGGTTTTTTCAGGATAAAGCACAAAGGCTTCAGACCGCTAACGATGCGCTCACAAATAAAGTAAGCGCCAAAGAGGCAGATGTGCTGCGGCTGCAAACACAAGCAGCTTCGCTGGAGGCACAGTTAAACAACAACGTAAGCAAAATTGAGGAGCTGTCTCAACGATTGGAAGCAGGACTTGAAATAAACAGGAGCCAGCAGGAAGAAGTTAATTCGCAAAAACAAAAAAATGCAGCACTAACGGAAAAAAATGATTCGCTGTCTGAAAAGCTGGCTACGCAAAAAACAGAACTGAAAGAAATGCAGGAAACAGCGCAGCTGCAGTTTGAAAAAATTGCCAGCCAGATCCTGGAAGAAAAATCAGGAAAATTTACGGAGTCTAACAAAGCCAATATGGAAGCCTTGCTGAAACCCCTGGGCGAAAACATAGAGGGGTTTAAAAAGAAAGTGGAAGAGACCTATGATAAAGAATCCAAACAGCGCTTTTCATTGGAGGAACGGGTTAAAGAATTAGTGGAGCAAACCAATAAAGTAAGCGCCGAGGCCAATAACCTGGCAACCGCTTTAAAAGGACAGGCCAAGAAGCAGGGCAACTGGGGGGAAATGATCCTGGAAAGTATCCTGCAGCAATCGGGCCTGGTAAAAAACAGGGAATACTTCCTGCAGCAGACTATTAAAGATGAGGACGGGAAAAGTTTACGACCTGATGTTTTGGTAAAGCTGCCGGATAACCGCATTATCATCATTGATTCCAAAGTTTCACTGGTGGCATACGACCGTTTCTCCTCAGCAGAAACAGCGGAGGAACAGACGGCGCATTTGAAAGAGCATATAAGATCCATTTATGGGCATATTGACGATCTGCAGGCAAAAAAATATGACAATCTTGAAGCGGCACTGGATTTTACCATGATGTTTGTACCCATCGAGCCGGCCTATTTAATTTCTATCCAGGGCGACCCAGATCTTTGGGCTTATGCTTATTCAAAAAGAATTTTATTGATCAGTCCCACCAATTTAATTGCCTGTTTAAAATTAATGGCCGACCTCTGGAAGCGGGAACTGCAAAGTAAAAATGCCATGGAGATCGTGAAAAGGGGAGAGCTCTTATATGAAAAGTTTGTAACCTTTACTTCAACGCTTGATGATTTGGGCAAGCATATCAACAGAACACAGCAGTCCTACACTGCGGCCGTGGGGCAGCTGAATAGTGGTAGCGGGCATTTGGTAGGGCAGGCGTTAAAGTTGAAAAACCTCGGTCTTAAGTCCAGCAAGGAAATTCCGGCTAATTTATTACCGGCGGATTTTGAACCGGAGGCGCCATTAACGGAAAAAGAAGATACATCGTCGATGGACGCTATTGTATAGTAATATTTAACAGCTGAAAGCACGCATAAACGCGGAAGCGTCCGTTGTCAAAGACCAAAGGTAAATCTAAAATTGATGCCTTTGTTGGTGTTGTGTGCAGATTGGCGCGATGCTATGCACTAACAAACAGGTTAAAGGAGATCAATTCAACTCGTAAGCCACTACACTACAAGCGTTAAAAGTGGGCACATACAACGTCTTTGTCTGCTGGTCGTAAGTGAAGTCGGCGGTGTTCATTTTGCCCTGTGTATCCAGCAGTTTTTCAAATTGGCCATTGGCATGCACATAATAAATAATTCCCGCCCAGCAGGTCACCAGGAAATCGCCGTTACCGATAGGTTCCAGTCCATCCCCGCCCGTTTGAAATCCGGTAGCAATAACCGTTTTGTTCTTGTTTTTATCAAGCTTCCACAGGTCCTTTGCGGCCAGTACATAAAGGTCGGAACCAATGGCCTTTAGCCCGTTGGCGCCGGGCGCTCCGTCAAAATATAATTCCGGCTGATCATTTATGATCCGGTAAATTTTGCCCAAACGCGTGTCTGATACATAAACGGTTCCCTTGCTGTCCGTGGTAATATCATTTAGAAAAACAGCCCCGGGAATGGGAATGGTTTTTATTACTTTTCCGGCTTTGGTGTCAATCACCACTACGTCCGTAAGGTCGGCGGCATAGAGCTTGTTTTTATAAAGGCCCAGTCCTTTAGGGGCGTTCAGCCCCGTGATCCAATTGAGGTTTTTAAGGGATCCGTCCTTGTTCAGGATGGCCACGCCGCCTTTCCCGTCTTTTTCATTTCCCTTTCCATCAATCAGGGAAACATATAAAGCATTCTTCCCTGGTACCGGCAATACGGATTCGGGAACGGGAATAGAATCAGTTGTTTTCCATTTCTGAATAAGCGTGTGCTGCGCAGATAGCTTGGAAGCACTGAGCAACAGGCAAACAAACAGGATCGTTACATTTTTCATAATGGCTAAAAGTACAAAATTTTGGAGAGGCAAAAAAATCTCACAGATTACACGGATTAACGCAGAATAATCTGTGTAAATCCGTGTAATCTGTGAGAAACAAAATGATTGGGTTTGTGACGAAGGCTATTTATTGCCCCTGTGCCAGGCTATAGGCTTTCTTGCCGTCCCATTCGTGCAGCAGTTCCAGCGAGCAGATCTTAAAGTCGCCGCTCATGCTCACGTATAATCCAATAACGTCCTGCTGGTTCAGCGGCTGCTCATCAATGCTTTCAAAACGTACATTGTACTGGTTCACCAGGTCGGTGAATACAGACCCTGTTGGCCATACCTGTGTACCGCGGTTGCTCACGTTTATGATCTTAAATTTGACGCCTGCATGCCGCTGCGATTTTTTTGCGATCATTTCCGGAAGCTCGGAACTTTCAATAAACAGATCCACTCCAACGATTTTTTCCTGGCTGGTCTCCTTCGATTCCAGCATCGTATTTTTATCCGGATGCAGAACGGTACAGGAACTGGCCACATCCGCCAGTTCAGGCTTCGCGTTGAGCTGTGGCTTTTTGCCGATATTGGCTATAACGGTATCGGCAAACTCGGTGGTATTTACAGCGGGAATGGTTTTATCGCCAAAGTCGCCGGTATGCACACCCTGCTCTAATGTGTACAGCAAAGCATTTTCGATATGAGCGGCTTTTTCCAGCAAACCTAAATGCCGCAGCATGGCAATACCACTTAACAACAGGGCGGTTGGATTGGCAATATTTTTCCCGGCAATATCCGGTGCGGTTCCGTGCACGGCTTCAAAAATACAAATATGATCCCCGATGTTTGCAGAAGGAGCGAAGCCCAGGCCACCCACGAGGCCGGCGCAAAGATCGGATACGATATCCCCCTGGAGATTGGTAAGCACCACCACATCAAAATTGTTGGGCTGTACTACCAGTTTCATACAAAGATCATCAACAATAACATCATCTGCTTTTAATTCGGGATATTCTTTTGCCACTTCATAAAAGCATTCCAGGAACAGGCCATCGGTGAGCTTCATAATATTCGCCTTATGGCCGCAGGTGATACGGCGCGCATTTTTTTGCTTGGCCATTTCAAAAGCATAGCGGATGACCTGCATACTGCCGGGCCGGGTAATAAAGCGGCGACTCAGGGCCACATCATGCGTCAGCATATGTTCGATACCGCCGTAGGTGTCTTCAATGTTTTCGCGCACAATAGTAATGTCGATTGGGATGCCGGCTTTACTGAAAACCGTGTCCACACCATGCAGGGTTTGAAACACCCTTTTGTTGGCATAAGTATTCCAGGTTTTGCGCGCGGTTACATTAATACTTTTCACGCCTTTCCCCTTGGGCGTTTCCATGGGGCCTTTAAAAAGAATGCCCAGCTCTTCAATGGTTTGTTTGGCCGCATCGGTCATGCCATTGTTAAACCCTTTGTCAAATACCCACTTGCCCATATCCACATATTCATACTCCAGGGGCACTTCCGCCGCATTAAAAATCCGGATCACGGCGTCCATAATTTCGGCACCGATCCCATCACCTTTTGCTACTGCAATTTTCATGAATACTCTGTTTTAAATATTTTAACTAATACTTGTTCGTGATCCGTTTTAGCCTGCCGGTACATCCTGTATCTCAGCAGCTAAATAACATTATCTAAAAAAGTTAAACAGGTGTCTTTGTTTAACAAGCGATACTGGCCCGCAAAGGTAGTAAAAACTGGCTCCATAATTAATGGAAACACAAGGGAAAAATGGTATATTTACTGAAATTATCAATTGATGAGCAGCTTAATTTCTGCGGGCATTCATGTAAATGTGGAAGTATTCTACCAGCCGGAATACAGCAATGCCCTGCAGTCTGAATTTATGTTTGCTTACCGGATCACCCTCGAAAATTACAATCCCTTTGCCGTAAAACTGTTGCGGCGCAGCTGGTATATTTTCGACAGCAACGGCAGCTACCGGCAGGTGGATGGAGAGGGCGTAGTGGGCGTGCAGCCGGTGTTGGCCCCCGGCGAAACCTACCAATATATGAGTGGTTGCAACCTGCGCTCCGAAATGGGCAAGATGAAAGGCAGTTATGAAATGGAGAACCAGGAAATGCATCAGTTGTTCTCTGTTGAGATCCCCGAGTTTGAGATGGTAGCACCTTCCAAATTAAATTAACAGGGCTGCTTTTTTTTGCTCGATTTAACTAAATAAATTAGCATTTTTATGCTAATTTATTTAGTTTTGAAGAAAAGATCAAAATGGAAATTGGAACCGCTGCCGCCTACCTTTTGCTGCTGGAACCGGGTGAAGAACTATCGGGCCGCATTCGTCAGGAGAAACAATTGTTTTATGATAAATGCAAAGCGGAGGAAGCCATCCGTGGCAAACCGCATATCACGCTGGTGAGCTATACCCAATATGAAGGGGCGGAGGAACGCATTCTTAAAAAATTTCGGAACACGGCAGTTGCCTGGTCGCCGTTTTGTGTGGAACTGATGAACTACGGCAGTTTTCCATCGCATACCATTTATATAAACGTGGTTTCCCGCACGGGCATTCAGCAGCTGGTTAAAAGTATCCGCACCGAAATGCAGGCCCTGCTAAAGCTGGATAACGATAATAAGCCTCATTTTATTTTAGAACCGCATATTACACTGGCCCGCCGGTTGAAGCCCTGGCAATATGAAAGCGGCTGGCTGGAATACAGTAATAAGAATTTCAGGGGAAAGTTTATTGCAGCGCAAATGACCCTGCTGAAAAAAACAGAACCCGATGACCCGTATCAGGTCGTAGAGCGATTTGAATTTAAAGGAACGCCGGTATTGGCAAGGCAGACGGCACTATTTTAGGAAGTGAATAGTCAATGGTCAATTGTGAATCGATGCGGGGACCGGGGGGAATGTAGAATAAGAAATATTGAATAAGAAATGTAAAAGGGCGTTGGTTCAATATCATTCAGTATTCGTTCTTTTTGATGCTTATTAATCGTGGTAAAAAGTATCTGAACGTACAGCCCTTAGATATTGTATATTAATAATTCGGTGTCGTTGCCTTAAACATAGAAAAACCCTGAAGGGGTTTCCTGTTAATAGCCGACAGTGCAACTGCCGGTTCGGTAGCGAAGAATTGGTATTGAGCCCCGGATGGGGTTCAACAAAGATCTCAGTTTAAGTAAGCGGTATTGAATGGTCAATAGTCAATGGTTCATCGTTGGGTACCAGAGACGTGAAAGCTCAGACGTCAGGTATCAGACATCAAAAAATCAGATATCAGAAATCAGTTTTTGCGTTCCGCATTGAGCATTCCGCGTTAGCGTCTACAATCTCAATTCCAAAAAAATGAATACACAAAAATTACAACAAGATCATTTCAAAGTGGCCGTCACCAAAAAAGAGGAAGCGCAGCAATACCACCAGGGGAGGGGGGCACAGTTTAATACACCCAACCGGTTTTTAAAAAATGAAACGGTAAAAGAGCACATTGAAGCCATTGATGACTGGGAGGAGCCAACCCCAGCCACGCAGTATATCGAACAGCAGGCAAAGACCATTGTAAACAAGGTGGAGAGTCCTGATGTGGGTATGGGCTACAGCATGAATGCCTATGCCGGCTGCGAACATGGTTGTATTTATTGCTATGCCCGTAATGTGCATGAATACTGGGGCTACAGCGCAGGGATGGATTTTGAACAGAAGATCATCGTTAAAAAAAATGCAGCACAGCTATTGCGACAGCAACTGATGCATCCAAAATGGGAGCCGGAACCCATCATGCTGAGCGGGAATACCGATTGTTATCAGCCTGCGGAAAAAAAATACCGGTTGACAAGAGGGCTGCTGGAAGTGTGCAATGAGTTCAACCAGCCGGTTGGCATTCTTACAAAAAACGCAGGTATTTTAAGAGATAAAGATGTGCTGCAGGAGATGGCGCAAAAAAATATTGTAAGGGCAATGGTTTCGGTTACTTCCTTTAATGAAGACCTGCGACGGGTGATGGAACCCCGCACCACCACTGCACAGCAACGACTAAGGGTAATTGAAGAACTAAGCAATGTGGGTGTGCGAATGGGGATCATGATGGGCCCTATGATACCGGGACTGAACGATCATGAAATGCAGCGTATCATGAAGGAAGCGGCCGATCGCGGTGCTACTTTCACTGCCTACACTTTCATCCGGCTGAACGGAGCCATTAAATTTTTGTTTCACGACTGGCTGTACAAAAATTTCCCGGACAGGGCCGATAAGATCTGGCATCTCATTGAACAAAGTCATAATGGTAAAGTAAACGATTCCCGCTGGGGATTGCGTATGCGCGGGGAAGGCAGCATTGCGCAGATCATCGCGCAGCAATATGCCAAATACGGCAAGCTGTATAAAATGAACGAAGGGGAAACGGGGTTGAACCGAAGCAGCTTCCGGCGTCCGGGGCAGCAGACACGGTTGTTTTAGGGAGAAGTGAATAGTCAATGGTCAATAGTTAATAGCACGTCATTGGGTATCATGTTTCTCAGACTGTGACATGAAACGTCAGACGTCAAACGTCAGTGAATGGTTCGTGGCAGGAGATAATGATACTCCTTTAACCTGGAATATCAGACATCAAAAAATCAGACATCAGCCATCAGGTTTTGCGTTGCGCACTGAGCGTTCAGCATTGCGCGTTCTGCGTTTCTCCAAGTTATCCACATATTCACCCGCCCGGTGGAAAATATTTTTCATTCATGCTGAATCAGAATCAATAATTTACCAAAGATTTTCCGATTGACAGTGATTTTATGTGCGAAAGATGGTCCGCGCTTTTTTAACAAGTAAAAACCAGATTTTATATGCAGCAACACAAAAGACAATGGAGAAAGCTAACCGGTGAACGCGTGAGCACCTATATTGAAGAGGAGTTGCACGGGGTTATCCTGCGGGAACGCGAAATGGGTAGCCAGCTAAAAGTTTGCATTGGTACAGACAGTCAGGTGAAAGGAGCAGATACCGAATTTGCTACAGCTATTGTATTTATCCGCAAGGGCCGTGGCGGTTTTATGTATTTAACCAATGAAACCACCCGGGAAAAAATGAGCATCCGCCAGCGCATGATCACCGAAGTGGCGCGCAGTATTGAAGTGGCTTATTCCCTGAGCGATGTATTTACTTCGCATCAGGTTGATATGGAAGTGCATGTAGACATTAATACCGATCCAATGTATAAAAGCCACGATGCCCTTAAAGAAGCCATTGGCTATATTACCGGGATGGGTTTTGTGTTTAAGGCAAAACCCGAGGCATTTGCCAGCTCCTGCTGCGCCAATAAGGTGGTGCAATAGGTCAGGCCGCCTGCAACACAATTTTTTTGGTACGCTGTTTCATAAGTTTTATGGCTGCTTCGCGGCTTTCAAACATATCATTGATGTTTACCAGGTTGTCTGCCAGCTTGTTGTACTGCTTCGTCATCAGGTAAATAAAAATATGCAGGTAATGGATGCCGTCAAATACTATGGCCCTGTTCGCCGCAAATTCATCTGCTCTTTTTAAAAATTCTGCTGGCATATCCGTGTAATGCATACCGGGTCTTAAATGATGGATGATGTGGTAGCCGTCATTCCAGCATACTTTATTATAGGATGTGTTGATACAATTGATCGAGTTGGTATAAAGGTTTTCCGGGTCACTGTGATCGATAAAAGAATGCTGCGTCCAGTTACCCAGCATCATTACAAAGCGTGCAAAAAAGAAAGGGATTACCCAAATGATCAGCGCCGCCTTCAGGTGCACAAAGCACATGCCTATGCAAAAGAAAATAAACAGCCACTCGCCAAAGGTAAACCGTGTGTAAAGCTTTTTTCTTTTTTTTCTGAATAAGTATTGAAACGTTTGTTTGAAGCCCAGAAATAAAAAATTAAAAAAATAGGCAAAAAAGCTTCGCAGGCTGTCGCGCTGGTAAGCCATGGTACTGCTGGCGTCTGCTTCATTATTGTTCTCCACATGATGCATCCCTAAATGGTGGCTGAAATAACCCTCCGGTGCGTGCCCGAAAAATGGGCAAATGATCCAGGTAATATAGTTGTGTATAGTTTGCTGGTATGCCGGTTTAAACATTTTCCGGTGACAAAGGCAATGAAACATCAACCCGAACCTTCCTTTAAAGTAAAACTGTGCCATATAAAAATAGGGGAGTGCAACGGCCCACCAGATCCATCCTTTTAATAAAGGAGTAAGGAGCAACACCGCTGCCGGAACTACTGTAAGATGAATAAAGGTTAAAAGATAAACAAACGGAAGATCTCTTTTATCATTCATAAACTGCAACCAGAAACGATCATAACGGCTTAACTCTTTTTTGGGTGCATAGGTTGGGTCAGTCAATGCTGATAATGACTTCATGTACGGATATTTTTGATTTATTACAAAATAGAAGCAGTGCCACAATATATAGAAGTTTTCCTGCAACTATTGGAATAATGTTTACAGGAAATGTTAAAGTATATTTGGCTTTATTCTTTGTAATCATAGGGTTACATTTGTAAGAATATAAAAGAGAGTGGATGAAAATTGCTTTACTGCAACAAAATTATCATATCGGGAACTTTGAGGTAAATGTAGGGAAGATCATCGCCGGCATTCAACAGGCAAAGGCAGAGGGGGCTGATCTGGTGGTGTTTACAGAACTTTGTATTTGTGGCTACCCGCCACAGGATTTTCTGGAGTTCAGCGACTTCATTAACAAATGCGAGGCTGCGGTGGATGAGATCCGGCAACATACTGAAGGTATCGGCGTACTGATCGGCGCCCCTCAGCGCAATGCGAAACCGGAAGGAAAGCCCCTGCATAACGCCGTTTTTTTACTGGAAGATAAATCTGTAAAAGGCGTGGTGCACAAAACCTTGTTGCCTAATTATGATATTTTTGATGAGTACCGCTATTTTGAGCCGGCGGATAGTTGGAATGTTCTGGAATTTCGCGGTAAAAAACTGGCAATAACCATTTGTGAGGATATCTGGAATATGGGCGAAAACCCGCTGTACCGTATTACCCCGATGGATGAACTGATCCGCCAGCAGCCGGATCTGATGATCAACCTTTCCGCTTCTCCTTATAATTATGCGCAGGATGTGGTGCGCAACAGCATTGTAAAAGCGCATACCCTCAAGTACGGCATCCCGATGCTCTATTGCAATACAATAGGTTCGCAAACCGAAGTGGTATTTGATGGTGGAAGCCTGGTGTACGACCGGGCGGGTAACAAAATAAAAGAATGCAGCTATTTTGAAGAAGATTTTTATTGCGTGGAGCTCGAAGCCTTAACAAAGCCCGGTGCTGTAGCGGATGGCAAAGAGGAACCTGTTTTCTTCTCGGCAGCGGCAGTGGGGCTGGGAAAAAATACGCTCGACTACCTTTCCGACGAAAAAAATATTGCCGAAATACACCAGGCGTTACTGCTCGGAATTAAAGACTATTTTACAAAAATGGGCTTTACTAAAGCCATCCTGGGCGCTTCGGGCGGCATAGACAGTGCGCTGGTACAGGCCCTGGCGGTAGAAGCGCTGGGCAAGGAAAATGTTTGGGCTATACTGATGCCCTCGCACTATTCGACCGGGCATTCTGTTGCTGATGCGGAGGAGCTGAGCAGGAACCTGGGCAATCCCTATCACATCCTGCCTATCAAAAATATTTACGATACGTTCATCAATGAACTGTCGCCGCTTTTTAAAGACCTTCCCTTTAGTGTGGCGGAAGAAAATATTCAAAGTCGCAGTCGCGGCAACCTGCTGATGGCGCTCTCCAATAAATTTGGAAATATTTTGTTAAATACTTCCAATAAAAGTGAGCTGGCCACCGGTTATGGTACATTGTATGGTGATATGGCGGGCGGCATCGGTGTTTTGGGGGATGTGTATAAAACACAGGTATACGCGCTGGCTAAATACATTAATCGCGATGGGGAGATCATTCCCGATCATATTCTTACGAAGCCGCCTTCGGCGGAATTACGGCCGGGGCAAAAGGATAGCGACAGTTTGCCCGATTATGCAGATCTGGACACGATATTGGTAGAATATATTGAAGGCCGCAAAAGCCCGGCAGAAATCATTGGATTGGGTTATGATGAAAAGCTGGTAGCCCGCATTCTGCGGATGGTGAACAATAATGAATATAAACGGAAACAGTTTTGTCCGATCATCCGCGTCAGCTATAAAGCCTTTGGTATAGGACGACGGATGCCGATCGTAGGAAAATATCTTTCTTAACGAATCGTCAATGGTGAAAAGTGAATAGTCACTGTAACTGCCTGAACTATGAACCATTGACTATAGACCATAGACTAATCCGGCAAGTTATTTGCAGCAAAACTACCAGGAATTGAAAATAAGTAATTATTGATATGGCAAAAACAGGAGAAGAAATAAGACAATTAAACGAAAAAATAAACGGCGCTGGTTATTTTGTGGATGCGCTGCGGCAGGAAATAGGTCATGTGATCGTGGGGCAGAGTCATATGCTGGACCGGCTTTTGATTGGGCTGTTAAGCAATGGGCACGTGCTGCTGGAAGGCGTACCGGGCCTGGCAAAAACGCTTACCATTAAATCGCTGGCAACGGCCATACAGGCGAATTTTAACCGGATACAATTTACCCCCGATCTTTTGCCTGCGGATGTTATCGGTACGCTTATCTATAACCAGCAGCAAAATGAGTTTGTAGTGCGCAAGGGCCCCATTTTTGCCAACTTTATCCTGGCGGATGAAATAAACAGGGCCCCGGCAAAAGTACAATCGGCATTGCTGGAAGCCATGCAGGAGCGGCAGGTGACCATTGGCGACAGTACCTATAAACTGGATGATCCGTTCCTGGTACTGGCAACGCAAAACCCGCTGGAGCAGGAGGGCACTTACCCGCTGCCGGAAGCGCAGGTAGACCGCTTCCTGATGAAAGTGATTGTGCGTTACCCCGAAATGCAGGAAGAGCAGCTGATCCTGCGCTACAATGTACAGGGGGAACCATTGCAGCCTATTAAGCCTGTTGTTTCCATAGATGAAATAAAAAATGCAAAGAGCCTGGTACGGGATATTTACCTGGATGAAAAAGTGGAACGGTATATATTGGATATTGTTTTTGCTACCCGTTATCCGGATCGGTATCAATTGGGAAAATTGACACCTTTGATCTCTTATGGGGCATCCCCCCGCGGAAGTATTAACCTGGCACTGGCAGGTAAGGCCCAGGCATTTTTGAATAAACGCGGTTTCGTAATGCCGGAAGATATCCGGAGTGTTATTTATGATGTGCTAAGGCACAGGATCGGATTGACCTACGAAGCCGAAGCCGAAAATATAAATGCGGAAAATATTATTGATGAGATATTGAAAGCGGTGAATGTACCATAGGCTATAGTCAATGGTCAATAGTCCATAGTGCGCCGTTGTCTGAATACTGAATACTGAAATCTGAATACTGAATTCTAAAATCTACAATCACTGAGGACCCGGGAACAAATATTAAAAAAGGTTCGTGAACTGGAAATTAAAAGCAAGAAGCTGGCCACGGAATTATTTTCGGGGGAATATCATAGTGCTTTTAAAGGAAAGGGAATGTCGTTTAAGGAAGTGCGGGAATATGCGCCGGGCGATGATGTGCGCTTTATTGATTGGAACGTATCCGCGCGCATAGGCCACCCTTACAGTAAAATATTTGAAGAGGAGCGGGAGCTCACAGTGATGATGCTTATTGATATCAGCAGCAGTGAATTGTTTGGAACATCTTATGGGCGCAAGCGGGACCTGGCTGCGGAACTGGCTGCGGTACTGGCCTTTTCGGCTGTTGCCAATGCTGATAAAGTGGGTGCCATTTTTTTTAGCGATAAGATCGAGCTGTATGTGCCGCCCAAAAAAGGCCGTCAGCAGGCACTCTTCATTGTGCGGGAGATGCTGGGCTTAACGCCGGGCGGCAAGGGAACGAATATTGGCGCGGCCATCCGCTTTTTTAGCAATGCCACGAAACAGGGCTGTATTGCATTTCTGCTCAGTGATTTTTTGGATAAGAATTATGAGGATGCGTTGCGGGTGGCAGGAAAAAAGCACGATGTGATCGGCATCCGGTTGTATGACCGTATGGATAAGGAACTGCCCAATGCGGGATTGATCCAGCTGATGGATGCCGAAACGGACGCTACCCAATGGGTGGATTCCAGTAATGCTTATGTGAGAAGGAAATACGAAGAAGCATTTTTTCAGCGCACCGCCTATTGTGCGGAGGTATTTAAAAAAGCCAACAGCGATCTGCTGCATTTGAAAACGGGCGATGATTATATAAATGTACTGCGGCGTTTTTTTAAGAGCAGGGTAAAAGGTGGAATGAAATAATGATTAAGAACGGAGCTGGAATATTGGTTGTGCTGGGGCTGTTGCTGCTGACGTTTTCGGCCCGCGCCCAGGAGGCACCGGTGAAAGCTACGGTTGATAAACAAAAGATCTTAATCGGTGAACCGCTTTTGTTAAAACTGGAAGTGAAAGCCGATAAAGGCAATACTGCTTCCTTCCGGCTGGATACGATTCCTCATTTTGAATTTTTGAAAAAGGACAGTGTGGCAAATGAGGAGTCTGGCGGTGTACAAGTGATTGCTCATTATTACCGGCTGACCAGTTTCGATTCCGGTCGCTGGGTGATCCCTCCCATTGCCATAACCCCGGATGCAAAAACCGAAGCGATTTATGTTGAAGTGGTTTTTACCAGCCCTTTCGATCCGGGCCAGCCCTATCATGATATCCAGGATATACGCACAGTGCCCTTCCAGCTGAGTAAAGGTTTTGAAAAATGGTGGTATCTCATCGCGCTGCTGCTGATGATGCTTACCGTGGCCATATATTGGATGACAGAAGATCAAAAGCCGCGGAAGGAGGTACAGTTGGCCCGTGGCGCTTATGCACGGGCGAAACAGGAATTAAAGGCTTTGCAAACAGCAGGGGTAACCACAAACCGGTATTACGCAAAGCTGGTGGAAATATTCCGGACCTACCTGTCTGAACGGGCAAAAGTTAATTCGTTGCAGCAAACTTCAGGAAGCCTTGCGGGTAAAGTAAAACCATTTTTTAATGACGGTGTACTTTATACAAAAGTTGCAGGTGTATTGTCGCTCTGCGACCTGGTGAAATTTGCGCAATACGAACCCGCTACGCCTGAAACAAAAGGAGCACATGAAGTAATCGACCAGGCCGTTGATCATATTGAAGCGGCCGTAAAGCAACTGGCACAAAAAACGCATCCCACATCCGTTTTAAAGGAAAACGCGCCTGGCGCAGTTAAACAATGATATACGACTGGTTTGAAAATATAGTATTTGTGTGGCCGGAAAATTTCATTTTCATGGCGATCATTCCTTTTCTCATCTGGCAATACGTTCAAAAGGATAAAACCGGCAAAGGAGCCATATTGGCTTCGAATATTGATTACAAAATACCATCCACATTTAAAACCCGGTTTCGCCACCTTCCTTTTGTTTTACGGTTGTTGGCTATTGCTCTTTTAATAACCGCACTGGCCCGCCCGCAGCACCAGCAGCAACTTTCGAGAAGCGAAGGGCAGGGTATCGACATTATGCTGACCATGGATGTTAGCGGCAGTATGCTGACACAGGATATTAAACCGCGCCGGTTTACGGTTGCAAAGGAAGTGGCGATCGACTTTGTGAAAAAAAGACCCACCGATCGGATAGGGCTGGTGATCTTTTCAGGCGAAGCCTTTACCAAAGTTCCGCTCACTTTTGACAAAAACACGCTTTTGGAACAATTGCAGGAGCTTAAGGTGATGGATGGCGGCTATATTGAGCCCGGTACCCTGATTGGAGAAGGCCTGGCAACCGCAGTAAACCGGATCCGCAAAGGGAGCAGTAAAACAAAAGTGATCATTTTATTAACGGACGGAAAGGAAGATGCCCCGCCCACGCGTATCATAGACCCGCAAACAGCGCTTGAAATTGCAAAGGCGAATAATGTTAGGGTTTATTGCATTGGATTGGGTGTAAGTGAATTTACAGAAGACCAGATGGCCGACGGCGTACGGAATTTTTTGGATGAAGACCTGTTGAAAAAAATCGCGAATGAAACCGGAGGTCGCTACTATCACGCGGTTGATAAAAACTCCCTGCAGGCGATCTACAGCCAGATTGATAAACTGGAAAAGACGAAAGTTGAGGTGATTCAATATAAGCAAACCGAAGAAGTGTTTCTTCCGCTGGTATTAGCGGCCCTGGCGCTGTTGTTTCTTGAAATTATCCTGCGCTATACGGTTTTCAAACGCTTCCCTTGATTGAGGAAAATGTAAAATAAGGAATATTGAATAAAAAATGTAGAAGTAGATTGGGTTTCAGGAATGAAAATTTCTAATCTATAACGGCCCATTGCTCATCCCTTATTTTTCATTTGATATTTTAAATTGAATATTCTACATTTTACCCTGCCCGCTGTATATTTGTTCTGGTCTTCCTTTCTAATGTTTAACGTATCCGTCTTAAAATGAGAAAAACTATTATCAGCGGCATATTGCTTCTATGCCTCCACAGTTTGTTTGCCCAGAAATCCGATCGTCCCAATGTATTGATCCTTTATACCGATGATGTGGGGTATGGCGATCTAAGCTGCAACGGGGCTACAGCCATTGCCACACCTCATATTGACCGGCTGGCACAAAAGGGCGTCAGCTTTTCCAATGCCCATGCCACGGCGTCAACTTGTACGCCTTCCCGTTTCTCCATTCTCTCCGGCCGGTATGCCTGGCGTAAAAAAGGTACGAATATTCTCCCCGGTGATGCCAACCTGGTGATCCCGACGGATATTACAACCTTGCCAAAAGTATTTAAACAGGCGGGCTATCAAACGGGCGCCGTGGGTAAGTGGCACCTGGGCTTAGGTACACAATCGCCGATCGACTGGAATAAAAAAGTAACGCCGGGCCCTGCAGAGATCGGCTTTGATTATTCTTTTATTTTCCCTGCTACCGCGGACCGGGTGCCTACGATATTTATGGAAAACCAGCAGGCGCTGGGTCTTGAGGACAATGACCCGATTGCTGTTAACTACCAAAAACCCTATCCTGGCGAACTCACGGGGAAAGAGCATCCGGAACTATTGAAAATGCATAGTGATCCCAATCAGGGCCACAATGGGCATATCAACAACGGTATAGGCCGCATTGGATTTATGAAGGGCGGGAAGCGTAGTGAGTGGACCGATGAAGAGCTGGGTTATGTGTTTAGTAACAAAGCCTTGGCATTTATTGATAATAGCTTAAAAGAGCAGAAGCCTTTCTTCCTCTATTATGCGATTCATAATATTCATGTACCCCGCATGCCGGGAACGGAGTTTAAAGGTAAAAGTAAACTGGGCTATCGGGGCGATGCCATCCTTGAGCTGGATCATACCGTTGGCACCATTATGAAAGGATTACAGGAACGCGGACTATTGAATAATACCATTGTTATTTTTAGCAGTGACAACGGTCCTGTGCTTAATGACGGGTACCTGGACAATTCTGCGGAAACCGCGCGGCAGCTGCATTACAAGCCCGGCGGTATTTACAGAGGCGGTAAGTACAGTGCTTTTGAAGCGGGCACAAGGGTGCCGTTCATTGTTCAATGGCCACAACATATTGCTGCGGGAAAGAAATCAGCTGCCCTTGTTAGCCAGATAGATCTTTTGGCTTCTTTTGCGGCATTGCTCCATGTAAAGCTTCCTGCAAACGAATTTACTGATAGTCGCGATTACCTGTCAACACTGATGGGAACAAGTTCAAAAGACCGTGATTACATTATTGAACAACCGGGGAATCAGCAGGCATTGGCGATTGTAAAAGACGGCTGGAAATACATCACGCCCTCCAACGGACCGGCATTAATGAGCGATGTTAATATCGAATCCGGATACAATAAGGCGGAACAATTGTATCATCTCACTGACGATCCGGGTGAGCAAAAAAATGTGGCAGCACAGCATCCGCAACAGCTATCCGCGCTTAAAGCACTGCTGCAAAAGGCAAGAGCAGATGGGGATAAATAATACCAGGTGCAATGATTCCTGTAATCGTTTTAACTTAACTTTAGTAGGTAAACCCTTTATATGTTAACACATTAAAACTATTTTAAAATGAAAGGAACAACGGCATCTAAATTTTTTGCAGAAATGCTGGGTACGATGGTATTGGTGCTTATGGGGTGCGGAAGCGCCGTAATAGCCGGCGCCGATGGCACTACCGGTGTCGGATTATTAGGCATCGCGTTCGCATTTGGCTTAAGCGTAGTGGCTATGGCCTACGCGATTGGCCATATTTCCGGGTGTCATATCAATCCTGCAATCTCCATTGGGATGGTAGTGGCTGGCCGGATGAAAGCCGGTGAAGCGGCCTATTACATCGTGGCGCAGATTATAGGAGCGCTTATCGGTTCTGGTATTTTGTATCTCATTGTAAGCCACCATCCCGGCTTTGTGATGAAAGAATGGGCATTGGGAGCCAATGGCTGGGGCGAAGGATACCTGGATCAGTATGAGACCATCGCTGCATTTGTTGCCGAAGTGGTGTTCACTTTTATTTTTCTTTTGGTGATCTTCGGATCCACGTCTACTAAAAATATCAATGGCGGGTTTGCCGGCATTGCCATCGGCCTGAGCCTGGTGTTGATACACATTGTAGGTATTAAGATTACTGGTGTCTCTGTAAACC
>JAGIAQ010000089.1 GCA_017744795.1 Niabella sp.
GGGCAGCCCTTGCTTTTTAACCGCATATGGATAATGAAAAAGTGAGCATTATTGGGCTGGATAATAAATTAAAACCATTAAGAAGTTAAGGATCATTTATGCCTCTCCTTAATAAACTTAACTCCTTAATGGTTCAAAAAAAGTTTTACTGCAGGACCGCCTCCCGTCTAACTTTAAGCATTTTGCGATTAACTTAACGTAGTTATAACCAGTGTTAAGTCAAGTCTGTAATGTCTGTTGCCACGAAGACACGAGGGCACAAAGAATAATGGCTTAGTGGCTTTGTGCCTTCGTGGCCTAATAAAATGTATTTGACATAGCACTAGATCGTACGACTTAAGATCCGCTGAAAGCGGGCAATATCTACCTCTTTCAGCAAGGGTTGATCCCCGGTGATATTTTCAACCAGTTGATGGGCGAAATAGGGGGCCAGCGAACAGCCCTTGGTGCCCATCCCGTTGAGAATGCCTACGTTTTTATAAACCGGGTGAAATCCCGCAAAGGGCCGCCGTTCCACGGTAGCCGGACGCAAAGCGGCTTTGTGATCAATAATTTTAAAGGGCACCTTCAGCCACTGTTTCAGCGTGGCGGCAGTAGTTTCATAGAATGCTTTGGTAGGGTTTTCATTATCAAATTCCCAGATATGATTGGTGCCTGCCCAGAACAAACCCCGTTCAGGCATAGGAGCTAATAGCAACGATTTTTTATAAAGATGGCCGGCAGGTAAATCCGGTGCTTCAATGAGCAGGGCTTCGCCTTTATTAAGTGCAAAAGGCAGTAAAGAAAAATAAGGATTGGCCGCGCTGGCCACACCATCACAAAAAATAATGGCATCCGCCTGATGTGATTCGTATTGGACGCCCGCTGCGCTGATCTTTAATGCGGCGTGCTCAAAAGTAGTTTCAATTAATCGTTGCTCCGCCTTCAGAAAATTGCGCCACGTCGGAAGTAGGGCTGTCATATTTACAATGTATGCCGGCTCAATGCTGCCTGCGCCAAATTCAAAATTAAAGCAGGGGCTAAGAGGCTGGTCGTCATCAAGCAATCGGATATAATCTTCCTTTTGGGAGAGCCTTTTTAAAAAACTTTCCCGCATAAAAGGGTTGGGGAAAAATTCAATTATCGAAGTTGTAGTAATCGCATTGATCCCCAGAAAATTGCCGATAGCGGTATAGGCTTTTTCGGCAAAGGGTAACAGGATATCATCCAGCCAGACTTTTACCACCCGCCGCCCCGTTACAGGATTAATGATGCCGGCCGCTACGCGGGAAGCGGCATTTTCTTTTGCTGCATCTATTACAACAAAATCAATCCCGGTAGTATAACAAAACCAGGAAAGAAAAGTGCCGCTGATACCCTGGCCAACAATAATAATTTTCTTTTTGTTCACTGTTAGCTGCGAAAGTATTTAATAATTGATAAGGGCATGGTAAAAAGAGTGTAATTTTATGTCATTGGAATAAATGTTAAGTTAATGGTAATGCAGATTGTGAAATAGTGAGAACTGAATAGTCAATAAAAGAATAGCGTTACACATTAGGCGTTTTGCATTGAGCGCGTTTTTTAATAATGAAAAAGCTTTTGTTAACAGGCACTGCGTTATGGTGCTCCAGAGACGAGCTGATCCGGCGCAACAGAGGAAATGATATTCTGTTCGCTGTTACCGGCATGATGCCTTTTCACCGGCACCGCGCTACCGTTATGCTAACCGGCAGCGATATTGAATTAACCGGCAGCGAAGATCATTTGATTCCCCTGGGGGTGATCACTCAATTATATATCGGGTTCGACGAATATTATACCCGGGGCCTGGTAAAAAATTTAGGGCTTTTTACCCAACCATTGCGGATCGCTGCCAGTAATGAACAAACCTGGTATTTTTTTATCGACTATGGTTTCTGGGGCACCAGCAACAAGATCTGGTTCGAACAGATAAAAAGCCTTATCGCTTAGCAGCAGCCAAAACATTCTTTTTTTTGATTCAGCTGCCTTGGGAAATGATACGGTTTGCGCCGGTTATAGTTGTGCAAATAATACATACCGGCTTGACTGTGATCTACTTTTATCCTGTTTACAATTAGTTAACATACGGGTAACGTTTAGGTAATGCAAGAGTAGAACTTTTGCATAAAATTTTTAACAAATGCTATTTACTAAACGTATCCTACTATTACTGCTTTTCCTATGTAGTTTGACCCGGTTTCAGCAGTCCTTCGGACAGGAAACCACGGCAACCCTGAGCGGAACCGTTCGGGACGCCAAAGGAACCAAAATTGATGGAGCTACCATCTCCGTATTGCACGTTCCTACTGGTTTTAAAACCTCGGCACAATCCAACTCAAAAGGATTGTTCAGTTTCCCTAACCTGAAACCCGGCGGTCCTTATACTATTGAAATAACGCACGTTGGGTTTAACGCTCAAAAATATGAGAACGTTAACCTTTCCCTGGGAAATAATCCCCAGGTAGATATTGTTTTTCAAACCAATGACAACAGCCTGAAGGAAGTAGTGGTAACCACCAATGCTCGCGCCCGCGTAGTAGGCGGCCTTACTGTAGGTAAAGCGCAGTTAAATACCTTGCCAACCATCGGAAGAAGCCTGGCAGATTTTACCCGCTTAACACCGCAATCTAATAATAACTCGTTTGCCGGTACCAACTTCCGTTATAATAACCTTACTATCGACGGTGCTATTAATAATGATGCCATCGGTTTTAGTAACTCTTTTGGCGGGGTGAGCGGCGGCGGCCAGTCGGGCGCAGCAGGTTCCGGTACCCGTACCAATCCTTACAGCCTGGATGTGATCCAGGAAGTACAGGTGCAATTGTCTCCCTACGATGTAAAGCTGGGGAACTTTACCGGTGGATCGGTTAATGCCGTTACCAAAAGCGGTAGCAACGATTTTCACGGATCTGTATACGGATACGGCCGCGGTCAGGCATTGGTGGGTAAAAGTGCCGACGGACTGAAAACAAAGATCGGTTCCGATTTTCATGAGTACCAGTATGGCGCTACACTGAGCGGTCCTATCGTTAAAAATAAAGCTTTCTTTATTGTAAACTTTGAGCAAACCCGCCGCCAGGAGCCAACCTTCTATAATGCGGGAGATCCGGGTTCCGCCATCAGCCTCAATGATGCAAAAGCCATTTACGATCAGCTGAAAAATAAATATAATTATGATGCGGGATCCTACCAGGGACCTTATAAGATCTTTACCAACAGCGATAAGCTTTTTGTAAGAACTGATTTTAACCTCGGCAAAGCCGGAGCCTTAACCGTTCGTGGCATTTATACCAATGGCTGGGGGAATAACCTGGAGCGCACGTCTACCAACTTCCAGTTCGGATCAACAGACTTTACGCAATACACCAAGAACCTGAACCTGACGGCTGAGTTGAAAACCCGTGTGGGCGCCAATGCTAACAACCAGTTTAACGTTAGCTATATTAATGTACATGAGTACCGCGATTTTCCCGGAACACTGTCTCCTTTAATGGATATCGGCGGCGGAGCAGCCTGGGTAGGTACCTGGCGGGAGGCGTCGATCTACAATATGAAACAAAGAACATTTGAGATCAGCGATAACTTCACCCTTACAAAAGGGATCAATAAATTCACGTTCGGTACACATAACGAGTTTTACAACCTGAGCTACGGTTTCGTAAACTCCTGGAACGGTCGCTGGGAATATTCGAACCTGGCCAACTTCCTGGCAGATAAACCCAGCCGTATCCGTGGGGCGTACTCAACAGACCCGAACTATCCAAACACCCGCGACGCTTTATTTAATAATGCGCCCAATCCTTACAAAGTAAACCTGACCAGCTTATACGCACAGGATGAAATTGCAATTACCAATAACTTCAAGGTTATCCCGGGCTTAAGATTGGATTATCCTTTCCTGGGTAAAGACATCGCTGTTGATAAGGATTTTGCAACGGCAGCTAATAATACCGCGCACCCCACTTATGATAACACTCCGTTCAACCAGTTGAGCAACAAATGGCTGGGCAAACCTTCTTTGTCGCCGCGACTGGGCTTTAACTGGGATATTAACAGTGATCAAAGCGTGGTGTTAAGAGGCGGTACTGGTATTTTTGTAGGCCGTATGCCTTTTGCATGGATCGGTTACGCAGAAACTTTGTCGGGCGGTATTTATAACAATATCGACTTCAGACCTTCTGCTACAAATACCGTTGGCGGCAATACAACTATTCCATTGGCCATTAACCCGCTGTACCTGAAAGATACTATTAATGCACACGCCCTGGCCAGCGCTAATGCAGCTGCCACAAGGGAAGTGGACGTGGTAGATAATAACTTTAAACTACCCCGCGTATGGCGCTCTAACCTGGCGGCTGATTTTAAATTCGGCAACGGGTATAAAGTAACGCTGGACGCCTTGTATACAAAAACATTATATGATGTACAGTTCCAGCAGATCAATATCAAAGATCAGGTAGAATATTTTACCTCCGGACCTACACAGTCCCCGGTATATACAGGTGGTAAATTGAACAGCCAATATTCTAACGTATACCTGCTGACCAATACCACTGCAGGGTATCGCTATAACCTTACTGCGCAGATCAGCAAAAACCCTGGAATGAGCACCAGCCCGTTCAGATATAACTGGAGCCTGGCGTATACTTATGGTATGAGTAAAGACCTGAGCAACGGTATCCGGAACTCCTTTCAGTCCAACTATGAGGTGAACCCGGCCATCGTGCCCAACGCGCCGCAACTGGCTTATTCCAACTTTGACCTGAGACATCGTATCGTGGCAGTATTAGGCGGTTCTTATAACTGGAACCCCACCAATACAACTTCACTTACGTTCTTCTATTCCGCTCAGTCGGGCAGCCCTTATTCTGTGGTGTATAACTCAGGTGGCAATCCTTTTGGGAATGCGGCTAACGCCAACCTGCCTTATATTCCCAAAGATCAGAACGACATCCGGTTGGCCGATTATGTGGTGAACGGTCAAACCTACACTGCTGCACAGCAATGGGCAGATCTGGATAAGTTAATCTCGGGAGACAAATACCTGAACTCAAGAAGAGGCCAGTACGCAGAAAGAAACGGCCTCAGAACGCCCTGGAACCAGGAACTGGATATGAAGCTGATGCACGAATTTAAATTCAATGCAGCCCGGTCTCATACCCTACAGGTTAGCTTCGATGTGTTCAATGTCCTGAACCTGCTGAGCAATAACCTGGGCCACGTTTACTTCGTAACGAATGTGAACAACTATACGGTAAACATGTTCACATTTGTGAAAGATGCCAATGGTGTTGCATCAGGTAAACCCAGCTCTGGTTATCAGCCAACTTTCAACTTTATTAAACCCACAGGTTTAAATGATCATTACTACACAGTAGATCCGCTGAACAGTCGCTGGCAGGGACAGATCGGTGTAAAATATAGTTTCTAACAATAGGTAACACTGGTTGTTGATAGGGGGCTACAAGCAGCACTTGTAGCCCCTTTTATTAATAAACGGGATTTAGAAAAAATGACAGGAATTAACAGATCAAGGCATAAACTTTTGCGGGAGTATGTGGATGAGCTTGTGGCCGGATCGGAAGGAACCAATGAAACAGCATCGCTGAAAAGCGAATTAGCCCTGCTGGACCATCTTTTCGACAATTACTGCAATGCGATGACGGGTTTAACCCATCTCATCGGCCAATATGAAAATCTGCATAAAAAAGTACGGGTACATGCCCGGGCCCTGCGGGAAACGAATCGGAGGAAATGAAAAGTGAATAATGGAACGCAAAGCGTCAAACGCTTAACGCGCAATACAGAACGCAGAACGCATAACGCCTGAAACCTGGAACCTGGAACTTGTAACACTAAGGGCAATGGTCAATGGTGAACGAAGGTGAGGGAAGAGACGGTGCTTGGTCGTGAAGCGCAAAACGTCAAACCTCAGACGTCAAACGTGAAATGCTGAACGCGGAATGCTGAACGCAAAACGCCTGGAACTTGTAATCTGAAACCTGAAACCTGTAACCTGTAACCTGCAACATCACTTAGGTACGTAAACTAAATACTTCTCCTCAAAAAAGGGCTCTGTAAACAGTTCGGTGAGCGGTAACACATGCGGGCGTGTACCACTTTCTGATATTTCTTGCGCCAGGTCGCCGCCTTTTAAACAAATAAGCCCCGGGGCATGATCGCCTTTTTCGATCAGCGAAGGCACATGTTTCTCTGTATTCTTTTTGATCAGCGGTTTGCTCCATTGCCACAGACTTTTTAAAGGCGCCACCGCCCGGGACACCACAAAATCAAATTGCCTGTTTTTGACCTCCTCAATGCGGCTATGACGGGTTTGAATGTTTTTCAAACCAATCGCCTCTGCGACACCATCCACCACTTTTAGTTTTTTGCCGATGCTGTCTACCAGCAAAAATTCGGTTTCTGGAAAAAAAATCGCAAGGGGAAGGCCCGGGAAACCGCCACCGGCACCCAGGTCCACAATCTGCATTCCCGGTTTAAAATTAAAAAGTGCAGCAATACCCAGGGAGTGCAGCACATGGCGTTCGTAAAGGCTGCCGATATCCTTCCGGCTGATCACATTTATTTTCTCGTTCCAGTCCGTATATAAATCTTCCAGGGCTTTGAACTGCTCCAGCTGCGCCGGGGTAAAATCGTCAAAATATTTCAAAAGGATATCCATGGTGCAAAGAAAGAGGTTTTGTATCAAGTTACAGGTTACAAGTTTCAGGTTGTGCACTTGCAACCTGTAACCTGGAACCTGCAACCATTCCTTATTTATTATTTTACATTCCTTCCTGTGAATAACCCTGTTAACAATTGGTCCACAAATAAAGATTTTTTTCTACACGATTTAGGGTCTAAATTCGCCGTCTGATTTCATGGGAACAGAACAGGCCTTCACTAAAAATAAGTAGCTTTAAGGTTGAAAAACTACCCGCGGAGTCATTGGTAAATTACTAATGGTGATCTATTTTTTTGCTCTAGTGAGCAGAAAAACAGTTTTTTTAATATAATGGATTTATCTAATATAAATAAAGACAGGAAGCAGAAACGCAGAACGGCGGTGGATCTGGGAACCATGGTTTATGGGAAAGTTCCGCCGCAGGCGCGCGAGCTGGAGGATGCCATTTTGGGCGCCATCATGCTGGAGAAAAATGCTTTCGACGCTGTTATCGAAATATTAAAACCCGAGTGTTTTTACGTTGACGCCAACCAGCGCATTTTCCGGGCCATGCAGTCGCTGGCGAATAAAAGTCAGCCTATTGATATTCTTACCGTAGTAGAGGAGCTGAGGACCCGGGAAGAGTTGGAACTGGTGGGCGGGCCTTACTATGTTACCAAAATGACCAATGCGGTAGTGTCGGCCGCCAATATCGAATCGCATGCGCGGATCGTTTTGCAGAAATTTATTCAGCGGGAGCTGATCCGCATCAGCGGCGAGATCATCAACGATGCTTTTGAAGACAGCACCGACGTATTTGAGCTGCTGGATGACGCCGAATCTAAATTATTTGAGATCACTAACTCACACCTGCGCAGTACTATTCAGCCGATCGACTCGGTGCTGGTGCAAACCATACAACGGATCGAAGACCTGCGGCACCGGAACGAGGATGTGACCGGGGTGCCCAGTGGATTTAAAATGCTGGATAAGGTAACCTATGGCTGGCAGAATACGGATCTGATCATTCTTGCTGCCCGTCCTGCCGTGGGAAAAACTGCTTTTGCGCTCAACCTGGCACGCAATGCCGTAATGAATAAGATCAAAGAACACCCCACGCCGGTGGCTTTCTTTTCATTGGAGATGAGTGCGGCCCAGCTGGTACAGCGGGTATTGTCTGCGGAAAGTGAGATCATGCTGGAAAAGATCGCCCGCGGTAAGATGGAAGATCATGAAATGAAGCAGCTGTACACCAAAGGGATCCAAACGCTTTCACAGGCGCCGTTGTTTATTGACGATACACCGGCACTGAACATTTTTGAGCTGCGCGCCAAATGCCGCAAGCTGAAGAATAAGCATAATATCGGGATGATCATCATCGATTACCTGCAGTTGATGAGCGGCTCCGGAGATGCCAAGGGCAACCGGGAGCAGGAGATCAGCTCTATCAGCCGGAACCTCAAAGGATTAGCCAAGGAATTAAGCGTGCCCATTATTGCGCTGTCGCAGTTAAGTCGTGCCGTAGAACAACGGGGCTCAAAGGACGGCAACCGGGTACCCCAGCTGAGTGACCTGCGGGAATCGGGAGCCATTGAACAGGATGCCGATATGGTAATGTTCCTGTACCGTCCGGATTATTATGATATGAACACGAACGCCGAAGGCGAAGACCAACGCGGACTTACGGAGGTAAAAATTGCCAAACACCGGAACGGTTCGCTGGAAACCATTAAACTTAAAGCCTTACTGCATATTCAGAAATTCATCAGTTGGGAGGAAGATCCGTACAACATTATGAGCACGCCCGGCAGCAGCTGGAAGCGCATCGATGAAGAGGAAGGCGGCGGTGCCAAATTATTCCAGGTAGAAAGCAAGATGAACAAAATGAAGGACGACGAATTTGATGATATGGGCGATGCGCCATTCTAGGTTGCAGGTTTCAAGTTTCAGGTTACTGGTTATTTATTAAACCAGCTGCGGAACAGATGGCATCGATCTTGCGTCGCACACTTCAGCTGTAGTACAGAGATCAGCGGGGCCAACGGTATATATCGTACATCGTACATCCGACATCATACATTTCATATGCAGCTTCCTTTTTTCTATATCAACAACTATTCTCCCGGGCAAAAAAGTATCGTGCTGGATGAAAATAATTCGCGGCATGTTGTACAAGTGTTGCGCATGGAAACGGGTGAGCGTTTGCACTTAACAGATGGGCGGGGACATTTACTGACTGCGGTTATTTCCAACCCGCATAAAAAACAATGTGAAGTCGCAATCGAGCATGCAGCGTTTGTTCCACCCGCACAGCCCAGTATCACCATCGCAATGGCATTGCTTAAAAATACCAGTCGCTTCGAATGGTTTTTGGAAAAAGCCACCGAGATCGGCGTGCACGCCATTCTGCCTTTGATAACCGACCGTACTGAAAAAATAAAAACCAAAACGGACCGGCTGCAGCAGATCCTGGTCAGTGCATTATTGCAAAGCCGGCAGGTATGGTTGCCCCAAATGCCCGAACCGCTAAAGTTTGCTGATTTTATAAAAAATCCGGAATGGCAAGGGGCACCTCAAAAATTTATTGCGCATTGCCTAGAACACGAGCGGGTTTCGCTAAGAGACCAGGTGATTGCAACAGATACAATTATTCTTATCGGCCCCGAAGGCGATTTTACTACCAGCGAAATTGGCGGGGCTTTGGAGCAGGGCTACCGGGCGGTAACCCTGGGTAACACCCGCCTTCGCTCGGAAACCGCGGGCATAGCAGCAGCAGCGTTGCTTTGTGTGAAATAAAGATAAAGGATTGTAGCGTCCGCTTAATACTGCAAAATCAGCAGGAGCCCCGGGGCATAAAAGTTTTGAATAAATGATCACCTATCAAATTAACGAGAAATTAAGCATAGAAGAATTTACAGACGTATTGGTTCGATCAACCTTAGGCAAGCGAAGGCCTGTGGATGAACCGGAACGAGTAAAAAAAATGCTGGAATACGGGAACCTGATCCTTACGGCAAGAGATAATGGTAAACTGGTGGGCGTATCAAGATCCCTGACTGACTTTTCATTTTGCACCTACCTTTCAGATCTTGCCGTTGATGAAACGTACCAAAAGCGCGGTATAGGAAAAGAGTTGATCCGGCGCACGAAGCAGGCAGCTCCTGAAGCAAAACTGATCTTATTGGCAGCCCCGGCAGCAATCCATTATTATCCTAAAATAGGAATGCAGCAATGGGAGTATTGTTATTTTCTTGATGATGTAAATGAACTGAAATAATAATCGCGTTCTGCGTGGTTTGCAGTTTCGCATCGCCAAAGGCGATGGGTATCATCCTCTTTTCATGCGTTGAGTGATTATGTGGCTTTTGGGTCAGCTCTGTCCGGGGTATAGTATGGAATTTGACGAAAATCGCATCATAGCGGTAGCTGATTATCATTAACTATCGTTTATGAATAAAATAAAAGCATTGCTTATTATAAAGGCAGTGATTTTTTCCCTTGCATTGCCGGGTAACGCCTTGTCACAAAATAAAGAGCCTGTAATAAATCCCGCGAGGAAACTTCCTGTTATAATTGATTTCCTGCCGGAAACGAATAAAAAATTAAGCACAAATAGCGTAACGGTAGCACAAACAACATTCATGTTTCTTGAAGCCTATGCGGACACGGTAAGACTCCATGCAGACAGACAGGCTTATTTGCAATCAACTTACTGGAGAAATAGATATTATACAGATAGCCGGGGAATCTATAAAATGCGTGATAACAGCTCAAGACGGAAATCGGGGTTGGAGATCTTTGCGGATACAACGCAATGCTTAACGATTGATCTGGAAGATTATTCCTGGTTCCGGTCAACCGTATACCTTCCCTCTGAGGGATACAGAGTAGATAGTGTAAAAACAAAAGAGCTGTATGCCAGGTGGCTACAGCGCCCGCGGAATTATATTCAGGCGGTGCCTGTTTTCCTTGCTAATAATACAAACGATACCCTTTTTTTAGATTTTCAGGATCATAATGCGTTGATGATCCAGGAAGCACTCGATGAAAACGGCAACTGGCGACCGATAGAATACTGGCAGTACAGCAAATGTGGAAATAGTTATGGTGAAACGGGAATTTTACCGCATTATTTTATAATGGTTAAAGTAAACAAATACTACGGCGATTTTGAAACACTATTGAGAGTTAAATTGCGGAACGGCGAAAAAGTGATCTATTCAAACAGCTTTAAAGGAAGTATTAATAAAGCACAGTTTGCTCCGCAAGCGTGGGGCAATGATACTGATTTTCCCGATCCGTTGTTAAACAGGCTGAGTAATTAAGGTTATACCCGCTCTGCGAAGCTTGTAGCTTCACAGCAGTATTCTATCGCCTGGGGCGATTTATTAAATCAAAACACTTGATGCCTCTCAACTTCTTAATGGTTTTTTCGATGTCAAACTATACATCCTTTTCATCCAATGAAAGCACTACTTCACTAACCTGTGGCGTCATTTTTCTTAAGGCAACACCGGCGGTCTGCAGCATTTTTTTTGAGGCAATAGCGCTTTCTTTATGTGCGTGTTTATCTGATAAATAAACTACTTCTTTGATCCCGGACTGTATGATGGCCTTGCTGCACTCATTGCAGGGGAACAGCGCTGTGTAGATCTTGCAGCCCTCCAGGTTGATGCCGATATTGTTCAGGATCGCGTTTAGTTCGGCATGGCATACATACGGATATTTGGTGTTCAAAAAGTCACCTTCCTTATCCCAGGGAAATTCATCATCACTAATGCCGATGGGCAGCCCGTTATAGCCTACCCCTACGATCTTGTTTTGCGGGTTTACAATACAGGCGCCCACCTGGGTAGAGGGGTCCTTACTGCGCTTGCCCGAAAGCAGGGCCACCCCCATGAAATACTCGTCCCAGGAAATATAGTTCGCTCTTTTAGCCATAGTTCCGTAAATATACACGATGTAACGAATATTAAAAAACCCCCAATATATTTGTAATATCAATAGTTGTACATCAAATGAAAGCAATAACCAACGGAATTATTTACACGGGTGAAACTGTGCTGCAGGGGCACCATATCCTGGTCGATAACAATAAAATCGTTGCGGTGCAACAGGAGCTGCCGGCTGATACAGAAACGATCGATCTGGAAGAAAAAAATATTTCGGCAGGATTTATCGATATTCAGCTGAACGGCGGCTTCGACCGGTATTTTTCCCAACAACCGGACCAGCAATCGCTTGCGGATCTTTACGAGGCCAGCTGCAGCTTTGCGACGCCTTATTTTTTAACTACGCTGATCTCCTCGCCGCAACAAACGATCGGGGAAGCCATTAAAGCCACCAGGGAATTTCATCAGCAGTATCCAACGATGCTGGGCATGCACCTGGAAGGGCCGTTTATGAACCCTGAAAAAAGAGGGGCACATAATAAAGATATTATTCGCAAACCTACAGACCGCGAACTGGATGAGATCATCGACCTGGGCGGCGATATTGTTAAAGTGATGACCATTGCCCCTGAATGCTTCACCAATGCACAATTAGAGAAACTATTAAAAACAGATATTGTATTGTCTGCCGGGCATTCCATGATGAACTACGAGCAGGCACAACGCTATTTTTCAATGGGCATTACCCTGGTAACCCATTTGTATAACGCCATGACGCAGCTGGGCCACCGGGAATGCGGAACCGTGGGTGCAGTGTTTGACAATGCTGCGGTTTATGCGCCCCTTATCCTGGACGGGGGGCATTGCCACTACGCTGCCGCGCGAATAGCGCACCAACAGAAAGGTGATAAATTATTTTTGATCAGCGACGCGGCTTTTCTGGGACGCAGAAAGCAAAGGATGGAGTGGGACGGACTGTCCATAAAGCTACAGGGCGGTTTTTACCGGGATGGCGCCGGTAACCTGGGAGGCGCTGCTATTTCCATGCCTGAGGCGATCAAAAATGCGACAGATCATGTGGGCATACCCCTACAGGAAGCTGTTGAGATGGCTACCCGCCGTCCGGCTGCTGCGATCAGAATGGAAAAGGAGATAGGCTTTGTAAAACCGGGATACCCCGCCGTTTTTTCGGTGTTTGATGATGATTTGATAAGTTTTAATACATTGATTATAAATAACTAATAAAATTTTCGAGCCGAAGTTGCCATACGGTCTTTCTATAAAAGCCACCTGCGCAGATCGGCGAAAATTTGTGAGAATACACAAAGATTTTTATAAAGAACAGGAAAACATTCGAACGTTCATTCGTGTTCATTTAGATCAAAAATCATTCGTGCATTCGTGGCTGTACAGTTCTCACCTGCTTGTAACCTTCGTCGAAGGCAACAACCCCAATAATTCATTACCTTTGCAGGAATAATTTTATCCCGAATGGCAATTATCCCTGGTCCGCTCTTACAAACCGTAAATTCTCCCGATGACCTTAAGAAAATCCCGGAAGAAAAATTGCATGAGTTCTGCGAGGAATTAAGACAATATATTATTGACGTGGTAAGTGTGCACGGCGGCCATTTTGCGGCCAGCCTGGGCGTGGTGGAACTGACTGCTGCACTGCATTACGTCTACAATACACCCAATGATCTGTTGGTTTGGGATGTAGGCCACCAGGCCTACGGCCATAAGATCATAACCGGCCGCAGGGATCGTTTTGCCACCAACCGCAAATACGGGGGCTTAAGCGGGTTCCCGAAAATAGCTGAGAGCGAATATGATACTTTTGGTGTAGGACATTCTTCCACTTCTATATCAGCCGCATTGGGCATGGCGCTTGCAGCGAAATACAAAGGCGAAGCCGATAGGAAAGTAGTGGCGATCATCGGTGATGGTTCTATGACAGCGGGTATGGCTTTTGAAGGAATGAATCATGCCGGCGTTTCGGATGCGGATATGCTGATCATTTTAAATGATAACGGTATTGGCATCGACCCGAATGTGGGCGCGCTGAAAGAATATCTTACAGACATTACGATATCCCCAAAATATAATAAGTTCAAGGATGATGTGTGGAAGGCCATGAACAAATTGCCTATCGGGAAAAGAATTTCCAAAGGCATTGCGCACAAACTGGCAGACGGACTGAAGGGGATGATCAACAGCAACGCGAACTTCTTTGAATCGCTGAAGCTGCGTTATTTTGGTCCGATCGACGGGCATAATATTACCAAGTTGGTAGACACGCTGAAAGATCTGAAACAGATCCCTGGTCCCAAGATCCTGCATATCATCACTACCAAAGGAAAGGGTTATGCGCTGGCGGAAAAAGACCAGACCAAGTGGCATGCGCCCGGCTTGTTTGATAAAGTTACCGGCGAGATCTTTAAGAAAGCCTATGATACGCCGCAGCCGCCGAAATACCAGGATGTATTTGGAAAAACCATCATTGAGCTTGCAGAAAAAAATGATAAGATCTTTGGTATTACTCCCGCCATGCCTTCCGGCAGTTCATTGAAATACATGATGGAAGTAATGCCGGACCGTGCACTGGATGTGGGTATTTGCGAACAACACGCGGTAACGCTGAGCGCGGGGATGGCAACGCAGGGGTTAAAAGTATTCTGCAATATTTATTCCTCTTTTATGCAGCGCGCCTATGATCAGGCGGTGCATGATGTAGCCATTCAAAAACTGCCGGTGATCTTTTGCTTAGACCGTGCAGGCCTGGTGGGCGATGATGGAGCCACCCACCATGGTTGTTATGATATTGCTTTTTTCCGGTGCATACCGAATATGATCGTTAGCGCCCCGATGAACGAATCAGAGTTACGCAACCTGATGTACACGGCGCAGCTGGAAAAAACAGAACTGCCTTTTGTGATCCGTTACCCGCGGGGACAGGGCGTATTGCCGGAATGGAAAACGCCGATGAAAGAGATTGTCATCGGTACGGGAAGAAAATTAAAAGAAGGAAAGGATATCGCTATTTTAAGTTTCGGGCATCCGGGCAATTTTGCGGCATCGGCCATCAGAACCCTGCAGCAGGAAGGAATCCTGCCGGGTCATTATGATATGCGTTTTGCAAAGCCGCTGGATGAAGCACTGCTGCATGAAGCCTGTCAGAAATATCCCAAACTAATCACAATAGAAGACGGTACGGTAACAGGAGGTTTTGGCTCCGCCGTACTGGAATTTATGGCGAAACATGAATATAAAAACGAGGTGCGCATTTTAGGCATTCCGGACCGGCTTATTGAACATGGTACCCCCGCTGAACTGCAGCGCGAATGCGGGTTTGATGTGGAGGGTATTTTGCAAACCGTTCATGAAATGATGAATGAAAAGCTTGTAGTTAAAGAAGGACGTCTTTCTGTTTGATTATATTTATACCGATAATATTTTTTTGAAAAGTGAATCCGGGGAGCTGTTCCCGGATTTTTTATTTTTGCAGCGCAAATAAGTAACTCACGATGATAGACATTATCCATTTGACTTTACGCTAGCAATGTAATCAGGTAATTTTCATTGCTCCGTCAGGAGCACCGTGTTTATAGCACGTGTTATTTTTTGGAAACGCTGGTTGCACCTCCGTTTGAAATTTTCAGATTTGAAAAATAGCCTTCTGTCCAATTGCCCACCCACAAACCAATCGCACCTGATGGATCGGCTCCATATTTTAAATCATTTACAACCAGACAGGGGTGTTTACTATCGTCTACGTATAGTTGCGCGCGCGCGTCTTTTACAACTATTTTTATTTTTATCCATTCGTTCATTCCCATGTCTGCGTAGGATTCATATTTTTCGGGGTCTGTTTTTCTGAAATCTGAAAACTTGTGATCGGGGTATGAAAAATATTGGGTGGAATGGTTGCGTCTTACCTGGTCGTTTGCCCGGCCGTTGTCGGGCCGGATATAAATGCATTCAAATTTTGAATTATCGCTGTTTATTCTAAATGCTATCCCAATAAAACCACGAGCCCAATCCGGAGCATTCGGAATGAATTTACTTAATACATTTACTTCTATTGTTCCATTATGAAAATTGCTGCCGGCTAACTTCGCAAATGTGGGTTCGTCAAATGTTTTGATACTGGTGTCGGCAACAACCCGGATGACGCTTCTTTCTTCAAATTTTGTTTCAGTTGCTGTCACTCCATAAGATTTTATTTTTTGTGCAAAAAGCGGAGAGGTGAACTGCAATAACAGGATAAAATAAAAAAGGAGTCTCATGTTTTTTTGGTTTTTGGTCAGCAAATCTTCTTGATCTTGCCGTTTAACAAAGATACAAAAAGGCTTTAAGGTCGGGCATTAAAAACAAACCCGGTGTTAGTTTGGTTTCCTGGTGGAACACAAAAGACTGGGGCGACACACAGCAGAATTGTACTATTGCTGTCACACAAGTCTCCCGGTCGCCAGAAAACCGACAAATAAGAAAATGATGCAGGTAAAAAGAAAATGTTATGCACCCATTTCAAACTAATCCACCTTCTCTTTCGGAGACGCAGACAAAGGTTTTTTACTATCGTCGGGCGTTACGGGTTCCACGCGTTTCAGGCTGTCGGGGGCCGGGATATTCTTTCTGGAAGGAGTGCTGTCCGGTTTTTGCAGCAACGTTTCGCGGGCGGCGCGTTTCCGGGCGTTCCGGAAGACCTCACCAAGGTTGTCGAATTCTTTTCTGAAGGAGATACCGACCCCGGAACGTTTTAGTTTTCCCGCCCCGGAATTGGATGCCGTCAGGTAATCGAGGTTTTCCCTGTAAAACAAATTCAGGCGAATGCTTCCGCTGGCATTCAATAACCATTCGCCCGTAACATCAGGTAAAAATTGCACCGACTGCTGAATGGTGGAAGCAAGCGGTACTTCCATGGAACTTCCCAAAGAAATAACAAAACGGTCTTTAAAGATCGGCACTAGGATGGCCCCGTTCACATTGGCCTGGTTGATGTCGAAATTGCTGGTAGGGGTATTAAGGATATTACGGTTGTATACAGACCCGCTGAAGACCACGCTCACATTGGCTCCCAGGATCTTGTTCAGCTCATTGTTGAGTTTTTTGTTGATCTCGTTAAAGAATAAACCCGACAAGCTGGAGATGGTATTGTATGTGAATTCATTTACCGTACTGCCAAAATTAGAACCGGTTTCGGGCGGAGCGAAACTATTGAACACAATAAGATAAGTGACCTGCCGCGTTACTTCGTTTTCATTGCTTTCAATTTGCTGCAGCGCATTTACTACGTTGAAGTCATTCTTGTATTTGCTGCTGGGGTCCAGCTCCAGCTGAAATTTAAAGTCCGGCTTAAATAATTTGTTGCTCAGCTGCGCGATCACATATACGTTTTCACGGGTATTGGCGTAGGCCGGGTCGATCTGGAACTTGGCCAGTGGCGAGAAACTTACCCGTTCCGCTTTGTATTGCGCTTCAATATTGATGCTGGCATTTAACGGATCTCCATTCCAGGCGATATAATTTTCGCCTCCTTTCTTTATTTCAAAAGGTTTTTTGAAGAACGACTGGAAGGTGTAATTATAACTTCCTTCCTCAATATCAAAGCGGCCCCTGATGGCAAGCGGGTCTGAAGTGCCGGAATGAATATTCAGGGTACCGGATCCCCGGCCTTTTATTTCATCCCCCGTAAGGTTATCCATTATAAACTTCATTTGCACTTTTGGATTCGCCGTTACGTCCAGATCATAGATGATATTGCTTTGCTGTTTTTTGTAAATACTATCGGTCATGGCCTCTCCATATTTGCGCTCCACCAGCCAGTCGGGCATCTGGTCTGCTTTGCTGCTGGATGAGGCAATGGTAAAGGAGCTTTCATCCTGCCGGGAAGCGATGGCATCGATCTTCATATAGAGGTTATTTTCCGGCCCGATCAATGCAAACGACCCGGTGGCCCTCACCTTGCCATAGAAAACCTTGTTATCGCTATACGTGGTGTTCAATACTTGCACTGGTTTATTGTTGCCTGAGCCGGTGGTACCTGGTTTACGCGTGGAAACGTTCAGGTCAAAGAACATGTTTTTAAAGGCATTATGCGTGATGGTGCCCATAAGATACACCGGGTTTTTGGTAACCGTATCCCGCAGTACAATATTATCCAGATTGATCTCGTTTTGTTTTAGTTCGATATCATTGTCTTCAATGGTGTAAAAACACTGACTGAATATTACCCGTAACCCCGCATTATGCAGCCTGCCTTTTCCCACAACGTACAATTGATCCAGCGGGCCCTTCAGATCAAACTTTCCTGTTACTTCGCCCGTGATATCGGCAAACAGGAAGCCCAGGAAGCGGTCGAGATATTTTAAATTGAAATTATTGGCGCCCAGGGAAATAATATTATTCGCCTGGCTGC